>NZ_JAMXXS010000006.1:0-119866 GCF_024129595.1 Acinetobacter lwoffii
CGATCGCAATGGACCCAGGTCTACGTTTTGCGATCCGTGAAGGCGGTCGTACAGTTGGTGCTGGTGTAGTTGCTAAAGTAACTGCATAATCATAGAATAAGACAAGCAGGTTGGAGTTTAGGCTCCAACTTGTTGTTTTGCAGGTCAGTAGTTCAATTGGTAGAGCGTCGGTCTCCAAAACCGAATGTTGGGGGTTCGAGTCCCTCCTGACCTGCCAAGTTTTTAAAAAGACGCTTGATGTCGGCAAAATTGGTCATATAATAAGTCGCGAAACCTACGACGAGTACAAAAATGTCGAATGAAAAATCACGCGACGCATTAGGCGAAGCGGCAATTCCTCAAAGAAATAATCCTGCAGTAGATGTAAGTTCTGGTTCTCCATTAGACATGGTTCTATGGGTTATCGCCTTGATTTTATTGGTTGGTGCAATGATGGTAAACCAATATTTACCAGCGTACTGGGCACCTGCGAATGATATTTGGGTGCGCGTTGGGGTGATTTTGGCTTGTATCGTTGCAGCATTCGGTTTATTATACGCCACCCATCAAGGCAAAGGCTTTATTCGTCTGCTGAAAGATGCACGAATTGAGTTGCGTCGAGTGACCTGGCCTACAAAACAAGAGACCATGTCCACATCTTGGCAAGTTCTTGTTGTAGTCGTAATTGCATCTATCTTATTGTGGTGTTTTGATTATATTTTAGGCTGGTTAATGAAGTTTATTATCGGGTAAGAGAGCTATGAAACGTTGGTACATTATTCATGCCTATTCAGGTTATGAAAAACAAGTGATGCGTTCGCTTAATGATCGAATCCAGCGTAGCGCTGTTGCCGATAGCTTTGGTGAAGTCCTTGTTCCTACCGAAGAAGTGGTAGAAATGAAGGATGGCAAGAAGCGTAAATCAGAGCGTAAGTTCTTTCCTGGCTATGTTCTAGTCGAAATGGAAATGAATGATGATACTTGGCACATTGTTAAAGAATGTCCAAAAGTTTTAGGTTTTATTGGTGGTACGGCTGAAAAACCGGCACCGATTACGCAAAAAGAAGCAGATGCGATTCTTGCGCGTGTACGCAATACTGGTGAAGCGCCTCGTCCTAAGACGATGTTTGAACCGGGCGAAGAATTACTCGTGGTTGACGGTCCATTCACAGACTTTAAAGGTGTGGTGGAAGAAGTTCAGTACGAAAAGTCGCGTTTAACGCTGACCATTAATGTATTTAACCGACCAACTCAAGTTGAATTGGAATTTCGTCAAGTCGAAAAATCAGTCTAATTTGTATGGGTTGAAAACGCCTGACTTATTTATAAGTCAGGCATTGTTGTTGTAACGGTATCGTTACTTGAAATCATTGGGGAGCCTTCACCGGCGTTTGCACCCAGAGGTAATTTGAAATGGCTAAGAAGATTGACGGCTATATCAAGCTGCAAGTTCCAGCTGGTAAAGCGAATCCATCTCCACCGATTGGTCCTGCACTAGGTCAACGTGGTGTGAACATCATGGCATTCTGTAAAGAATTCAATGCTGCTACACAAAAAGTTGAAGCTGGTCTGCCAATTCCAGTCGTGATCACTGTGTACAACGACAAGTCGTTCACATTCATCATGAAAACTCCACCTGCTGCTGTTCTTCTTAAGAAAGCTGCTGGTATCCAGAAGGGTTCAGCTGTACCTAACAAAACTAAAGTTGGTAAGTTGACTCGTGCTCAAATCGAAGAAATTGCGACTACTAAAGAACCAGATTTGACTGGTGCTGATTTAGACGCACGTGTACGTACCATTGCTGGTTCTGCGCGTTCTATGGGCTTGGAAGTGGAGCTTTAAGACATGGCTAAATTAACTAAACGTCAAAAAGCGATTGTAGCTGCTGTAGAAGCACACAAAGTTTACACGCTAGAAGAAGCTGTTGCAGTTTTAGAGAGCCTTCCAGCTCCTAAATTCAAAGAATCTCTAGATATCGCGGTAAACCTAGGTGTTGATCCTCGTAAATCTGACCAAGTTGTTCGTGGCGCGACTACACTTCCTGCAGGTACTGGTAAAACTGTACGTGTAGCTGTATTCGCTCAAGGCGCTGCTGCTGAAGCTGCTAAAGCTGAAGGCGCAGACGTTGTTGGTTTCGACGATCTTGCTGAAAGCATCCAAGCGGGTAACCTTGACTTTGACGTAGTAATTGCTGCTCCAGATGCAATGCGCGTTGTAGGTAAACTTGGTACGATCCTTGGTCCACGTGGCTTAATGCCAAACCCTAAAGTGGGTACTGTAACTCCTGACGTTGCTACTGCAGTTAAAAATGCAAAAGCTGGTCAAGCACGTTACCGCGTAGACAAAGCTGGTATTATCCATGCTGCGATCGGTCAGGTAGGTTTTGAAGCTGCTGCTGTTCGTCAAAACGTTGAAGCGCTTGTTGCTGACTTGAAGCGTTTGAAACCTGCTACGTCTAAAGGCGTATACATTCAAAAGATCACTTTGAGCTCAACTATGGGCCCTGGTTTGATCGTTGATGTAGCAAACGTTTCTAAATAAGTCTCGACTTATTACAGAATTTTAAAGCCCTGAAGATGTCTCCTTCTCCCTCTGGAAGAAGGTCGGGAAGAGGGTTAAACCTCTCCCTAGCCCTCTCCTAAAAGGAGAGGGGATAATTTAGGCAAACTTTGAATTGGTAAATGAAAATTTATCAGCGTCAAAGACCGCGGGCGAGGGGAGTTTTATGCTTCTCTCTTAATAGCCCAGCCTGCGTAGACGCGGTGGTGTGATTTGTTCATCCTCCGCGTGTGAGTCCAGTGATGGTCTTGCGAATTGGGAGTGTACTTCGCGTAAGTACATAAATCACCGTTAGGAGGTTTTACAATGGCTCTTCTTATCGAAGGCAAAAAACAGATCGTAGCTGAAGTAGCTGAAGTTGCTTCTACTGCATTTGCTGCTGTTGTTGCTGACTACCAAGGTTTGACTGTAGAGCAGTTAACTACTCTACGTGTTGAAGCGCGTAAACTTGGTGTTACTACACGTATCGTGCGTAACACTTTGGCTAAACGTGCTCTTCAAGATACTCAATTCAATATCTTGAACGACAACCTTGTTGGCCCAACAATCTTAGCTTTCTCGAATTCTGAAGACGACATGGGTGCTGCTGCACGTTTGTTCGAAGAATTCGCTAAAACTAATAAAGCATTTGAACTTAAAGCTGCTGCATTTGATGGCAAACTTTATCAAGGTGCAGAAGTTAGCGTAATCGCGAATCTTCCGAACCAAGAGAAAGCGCTTACTATGCTTGCAAACGTTCTTCAAGCTCCTATTTCGAAATTGGGCCGCTTACTTACAGCGCTTCAAGAGAAAAACGAGTCAGAAGCTGCTTAAGCTCAAACTTAAACACACATCATTCAATACCCATTTGGAGTTAATCTCATGGCTTTAACAAACGAAGAAATCCTAAACGCAGTTGCTGAAAAAACTGTTCTTGAACTTGTTGAACTTATCTCTGCTTTCGAAGAGAAATTCAATGTATCTGCTGCTGCCGTAGCTGTTGCTGCTGGTCCTGCTGCTGCTGCTGCTGAAGAACAAACTGAATTCAATGTTGAATTGACTTCTTTCGGCGCGAACAAAGTTGCTGTAATTAAAGCAGTTCGTGAAGCGACTGGCCTTGGCTTGAAAGAAGCTAAAGACATGGTTGAAGGCGCTCCTGCAGTTCTTAAAGAAGGCGTTTCTAAAGAAGAAGGCGAAGAGCTTAAGAAGAAACTTGAAGAAGCTGGTGCTACAGTTACTCTTAAGTAATTTCTTAAGGGAGCCGGTTTTTTATAATCGGCTCCAAAAATTGGCTGATGGCTCTTGGGTCATCAGCCTTTTTGCGTTACAATAATCGGCTCGATTTTTGTTTGCATGATATAAAAATCATACAAATTGAAAATAAACATAATGAACAAACGTTTACCAATATTTTTCATTAAAAAATATTGATAAGCGTTTTAATACCACTAAAAATTGCAGCATTTGTAAAGAGTGGTGGCCATATCGGCCAGCGTAATTCCTTCTGAGCCCGTTCTGCAGGCGGGCTTGGTTTACACTTTCCGAGGACTCCAGATGGCATACTCATATACCGAAAAGAAACGGATCCGTAAGAATTTTGGTAAATTGCCTAGCGTCATGGATGCTCCGTACTTGCTCGCGATTCAAGTCGACTCGTACAGAACATTCTTACAAGATGGCAAATCACCAAAAAACCGCGAAGATATCGGTCTCCAAGCCGCATTTCGTTCAGTTTTTCCTATTGAAAGTTATTCTGGCAATGCTGCTTTAGAATTTGTTGAGTATAGTCTTGGTAAGCCTGAGTTTGATGTACGCGAATGTATCCTTCGTGGCTCAACTTATGCAGCACCAATGCGTGTAAAAATTCGTTTGATCCTGAAAGATCGTGAAACGAAGTCAATTAAAGACGTACGTGAACAAGAAGTCTATATGGGCGAAATGCCATTGATGACGGATAACGGTACCTTTGTAATTAACGGTACCGAGCGTGTGATCGTGTCACAATTACACCGTTCACCAGGCGTATTCTTTGACCACGATAAAGGCAAGACTCACTCAAGTGGTAAAGTCCTTTATTCAGCGCGTATCATTCCTTACCGTGGTTCATGGTTAGACTTTGAATTCGATGCCAAAGACCTCGTCTATGTACGTATTGACCGTCGTCGTAAATTGCTTGCGACTGTGGTACTTCGTGCCTTGGGTTATAGCAACGAAAACATTCTCGATATGTTCTACGAGAAAGTACCTGTGTATCTTGACATGGGTAGCTACCAGATTGACCTGGTGCCTGAACGTCTGCGTGGCGAAATGGCGCAATTTGACATCCTGGACAAGGATGGCAAGGCAATTGTTGAGCAAGGTAAACGTATCAATGCGCGTCATGTACGTCAAATGGAAGCTTCAGGTCTTGAAAAACTTGCAGTGCCAGATGAGTACCTATATGAGCGTATCACTGCTGAAGACATCCCATTAAAAGATGGTGATGTGATTGCAGCCAATACTGTATTAAGCCATGAAATCATGGTGAAAATTGCAGAAGGCGGCGTGAAGCAATTCAATATTCTGTTCACCAATGATATCGACCGCGGTTCATTCGTTGCAGATTCTCTACGTGCAGATACAACGACTAGTCGTGAAGAAGCATTGGTAGAAATCTACAAAGTGATGCGTCCGGGCGAGCCACCAACAAAAGAAGCTGCTGAAAACTTATTCAATAATTTGTTCTTCTCTTCTGAACGTTATGACTTGTCTCCAGTCGGTCGTATGAAGTTCAACCGTCGTTTGGGTCGTCCTTACGAAGTCGGTACAGACCAGAAGTCACGTGAAGTTGAAGGCATTCTCTCGAACGAAGATATCACTGATGTATTGAAAACATTAGTTGAAATCCGTAACGGTAAAGGTGAAGTCGATGATATCGATCACCTGGGTAACCGTCGTGTTCGTTCTGTTGGTGAAATGACAGAAAACCAATTCCGTGTAGGTCTGGTTCGTGTTGAACGTGCTGTTAAAGAGCGTCTATCGCAAGCTGAAACTGACAACCTGTCTCCGCAAGATTTGATCAATGCGAAACCTGTTGCTGCTGCAATCAAAGAATTCTTTGGTTCAAGCCAGTTGTCTCAGTTTATGGACCAAAACAACCCGTTATCTGAGATTACGCACAAACGTCGTGTTTCTGCGCTTGGTCCCGGCGGTTTGACGCGTGAACGTGCAGGCTTTGAAGTACGTGACGTACATCAAACGCATTACGGTCGTGTATGTCCAATTGAAACACCGGAAGGTCCAAACATTGGTTTGATCAACTCGCTTTCTGTTTATGCGAAATGTAACAACTTTGGTTTCCTGGAAACCCCATACCGTAAAGTTGTTGATGGTCGTGTAACAGATGAAGTTGAATACCTGTCTGCGATTGAAGAAGTAGGCACTGTCATTGCACAGGCCGATTCTGCAATGGATAAAGATGGTAATTTAACAGAAGAGTTTGTATCTGTTCGTCATCAGGGTGACTTCGTACGTATTCCTCCTGAAAAAGTAACGCATATGGATGTATCTGCTCAGCAGGTCGTATCTGTAGCAGCATCACTGATTCCATTCCTAGAACACGATGATGCCAACCGTGCATTAATGGGTTCGAACATGCAACGTCAGGCAGTTCCGACGTTGATTGCTGACAAGCCGCTTGTTGGTACCGGTATGGAAGCGAACGTAGCACATGACTCAGGTGTATGTGTGATCGCTCAGCGTGGTGGTCGTATCGAGTTTGTTGATGCGTCTCGTGTCGTAATTCGTGTGAATGAAGACGAAATGATCGCAGGTGAAGCAGGTGTAGATATCTACAACCTGATCAAATACACCCGTTCGAACCAGAACACTTGTATCAACCAGAAAGTTCTTGTGAACCTGGGCGATAAAGTAGGTCGTGGTGATGTACTGGCTGATGGTCCATCAACAGATGGCGGTGAGCTGGCATTGGGTCAAAACATGCGCGTTGCGTTTATGACCTGGAATGGTTACAACTACGAAGACTCGATCTTGTTATCTGAGCGTGTACTTCAGGAAGACCGTTTAACGTCTATTCATATCCAGGAATTGTCATGTGTTGCACGTGATACCAAACTGGGTGCGGAAGAAATCACTGCTGATATTCCAAACGTAGGTGAAGCTGCTCTGTCTAAACTGGACGAGTCAGGTATCGTTTACATCGGTGCTGAAGTAACTGCTGGTGATATCCTGGTTGGTAAAGTAACCCCTAAAGGTGAAACACAGCTTACTCCGGAAGAAAAATTGCTACGTGCAATCTTCGGTGAAAAAGCGGCTGACGTAAAAGACTCATCTCTACGTGTTCCATCAGGTACCAAAGGTACAGTGATTGACGTTCAAGTGTTTACACGTGACGGTCTTGAAAAAGACGAACGTGCTCAAGCAATTGAAAAAGCGCAGTTAGATGCATACCGTAAAGACTTGAAAGAAGAATTCAAAATCTTTGAAGAAGCTGCACGTGAACGTGTAATCCGTCTACTGAATGGCCAAGAGTCGAATGGTGGCGGTACAACTAAACGTGGCGACAAACTGTCTGAAGATGTGTTGTCTGGTTTAGAGCTTGTTGATCTTCTTGAAATTCAGCCAGTTGATGAAGCAATTGCTGAGCGTTTAACTCAAATTCAAGTGTTCTTGAAAGAGAAGAGCTTTGAAATTGACGAGAAATTTGCTGAGAAAAAACGCAAACTTTCTACAGGCGATGAACTGACGACTGGCGTATTGAAAGTAGTTAAAGTTTATCTTGCTGTAAAACGTCGTATCCAGCCGGGTGATAAGATGGCGGGTCGTCACGGTAACAAAGGTGTTGTATCAAACATCTTGCCGGTAGAAGACATGCCACATGATGCCAACGGTGTACCTGTTGATATCGTATTGAACCCGCTTGGCGTACCATCGCGTATGAACGTGGGTCAGATTCTTGAAACTCACTTGGGTATGGCGGCGAAAGGTCTTGGCGATCAAATCGACAAGATGATGAAAGAGCAACGTACTGTACTTGAGCTTCGTGATTTCCTAGACAAGATTTACAACAAAGTTGGTGGCGAGCAAGAAGATCTTGATAGCTTGACTGATGAAGAAATCTTGAAACTTTCTGGCAACTTGCGTGCTGGTGTGCCTTTGGCTACTCCGGTATTCGATGGTGCTGAAGAAGGTCAGATCAAAGAGTTGTTACAACTTGCAGGCCTGTCTAGTACTGGTCAGACAGTATTATATGATGGTCGTACTGGTGAGCGTTTCGATCGTCCGGTAACTGTTGGTTACATGTACATGCTGAAACTGAACCACTTGGTTGATGACAAGATGCATGCGCGTTCAACTGGTTCTTACTCTCTAGTTACGCAACAGCCGCTTGGTGGTAAAGCACAATTCGGTGGTCAGCGTTTCGGTGAGATGGAAGTCTGGGCACTAGAAGCTTACGGTGCAGCATATACGCTACAAGAAATGCTGACTGTGAAATCGGATGACGTTGAAGGCCGTACCCGTATCTACAAGAACATTGTAGATGGCAACCATTATATGGACCCGGGCATGCCTGAATCGTTCAACGTATTGACCAAAGAGATCCGTTCTTTAGGTATCAACATTGAACTGAAAAATGGTGACTAATTAGTTCCATTGAATCTCCCCAAACCCCTCTTTGATAAAGAGGGCTTCCCCCTTAACAAAGGGGGACTGAGGGGGATTAAAATTCAGTTAAAAAACAATATTTGTGACCCAGTTGTTGAGTGAAAATCTCCACAACACACGGAGAAAAAAATTGAAAGACTTGCTCGATATCATGCGCAAAAAGACGGATTCAGACGGTCATGCTCCAGTAGAGTTTGACCGCATCCGTATTGGTCTTGCGTCACCAGAAATGATTAAGTCATGGTCTCACGGTGAAGTTAAAAAGCCAGAAACCATTAACTATCGTACGTTCAAGCCTGAACGTGATGGTTTGTTCTGTGCCAAAATCTTTGGTCCAGTGAAAGATTACGAATGCTTGTGTGGTAAATACAAGCGTATGAAATACAAAGGCGTCATTTGTGAAAAATGTGGCGTTGAAGTAACAACTGCGAAAGTTCGTCGTGAGCGTATGGGTCACATCGAGCTGGCATCTCCAGTTGCACACATCTGGTTCTTGAAATCATTGCCTAGCCGTATCGGTCTATTATTAGACATGACGCTACGTGATATCGAACGCGTATTGTATTTCGAATCTTATGTAGTGACCGATCCGGGTATGACTCCATTTGAGAAATACCAACTTCTAAACGATGAAGAATACTTCAATGCATTAGAAGAACACGGTGATGAATTCACAGCGAAAATGGGTGCTGAAGCGGTTCAAGACTTGTTGAAAGACATCGATCTTGAAGCTGAAATTGCGCGTCTTCGTGAAGAAATTCCTGTTACAACTTCAGAAACCAAGCTGAAAAAAGCGTCTAAGCGTTTGAAGTTGATGGAAGCATTCAACGATTCGAACAACAAGCCAGAATGGATGGTGTTAACTGTACTTCCAGTTCTTCCACCAGACCTTCGTCCGCTTGTACCACTTGAAGGTGGTCGTTTCGCGACTTCTGACCTGAACGATCTTTATCGTCGTGTGATCAACCGTAACAACCGTTTGAAGCGTCTTCTTGACCTTGCAGCGCCAGACATCATCGTACGTAACGAAAAACGTATGTTACAAGAGTCTGTAGATGCATTGCTAGATAACGGTCGTCGTGGTCGTGCAATTACCGGTTCGAACAAGCGTCCGCTTAAATCTTTGGCAGACATGATCAAAGGTAAGCAAGGTCGTTTCCGTCAAAACTTACTTGGTAAGCGTGTTGACTACTCTGGTCGTTCGGTAATTACTGTTGGTCCAAACCTGCGTTTGCACCAATGTGGTCTTCCGAAGAAAATGGCACTTGAACTGTTCAAGCCATTCATTTTCGCGAAACTACAAGCTTCTGGTCAAGCAACTACCATTAAAGCTGCGAAGAAAATGGTTGAGCGTGAAACCCCAGAAGTTTGGGACGTTCTTGCTCACGTGATTCGTCAACATCCAGTAATGTTGAACCGTGCGCCAACACTTCACCGTCTGGGTCTTCAAGCATTTGAACCGATCCTGATCGAAGGTAAAGCGATCCGTCTACACCCACTCGTATGTGCTGCGTTTAACGCCGACTTCGATGGTGACCAAATGGCGGTACACGTACCATTAACACTTGAAGCTCAGCTTGAAGCTCGTGCGTTAATGATGTCGACGAATAACATCTTGTCTCCAGCGAATGGTGAGCCAATCATCGTACCGTCTCAGGACGTTGTCTTGGGCTTGTATTACATCACGCGTGATGCAATTAATGCTAAAGGTGAAGGCATGGTGTTCGCGGATACTCACGAAGTAAACCGTGCACTAGCAACAGGTCAGGTTGATCTACACGCTCGCGTTAAAGCACGTGTACACCAGACTGTCATCGACGAAGACGGTAACCGTGAACAGCAAACCATTATTGTAGATACGACGCCTGGTCGCTGCCTGCTTTGGGAAGTTGTACCTGAAGGGATGGATTTCCAGCAAATTAACGTTGAGATGACCAAGAAAAATATCTCGAAGTTAATTAACTCTTGCTACCGTAAATTGGGTCTGAAAGATACTGTTATCTTCGCTGACCAGTTGATGTACTTGGGCTTCCGTCAAGCGACGCGTTCAGGTGTATCTGTCGGTATGGAAGACATGGTTATTCCACCGCAAAAACAAGCAATTATTGGTAAAGCGGAAGCTGAAGTTCGTGAAATCGAACAACAGTTCGAACAAGGTTTCGTAACTGCCGGCGAACGTTATAACAAAGTGGTCGATATTTGGGCACGTACCAATGACCAGGTTGCTAAAGCGATGATGGACAACTTGTCATTCACGACTGTTAAAAACAAACAGGGTGAAGACGAGAAGCAAAAATCATTCAACTCGATCTATATGATGTCTGACTCAGGTGCCCGTGGTTCGGCAGCTCAGATTCGTCAGTTGGCGGGTATGCGTGGTTTGATGGCGAAGCCGGATGGCTCGATCATTGAAACGCCTATTAAAGCGAACTTCCGTGAAGGTTTGACCGTACTTCAGTACTTCATCTCGACACACGGTGCGCGTAAAGGTTTGGCCGATACAGCATTGAAGACTGCGAACTCTGGTTACTTGACTCGTCGTCTGGTAGACGTTGCGCAAGACTTGGTCATTACCGAGCCGGATTGTGGTACGTATGACGGTCTGGTCATGACTCCGTTCATTCAAGGTGGCGATGTCATCGAAAACCTGGGTGCACGAGTATTGGGTCGTGTGGTTGCTGAAGATGTGAAACGTGTAGGTACAGACGAAGTTCTGCTTCCACGTAATACGTTAATTGACGAGAAATTGGCGACGTTTATCGAAAGCCAGGGTGTCGACGAAATTAAAGTACGTTCAGTCGTGAACTGTGCGTCTACCTTCGGTGTATGTGCGAAATGTTACGGTCGTGACCTAGCACGTGGTCATCAGGTGAACCCGGGTGAGTCTGTTGGTGTAATGGCAGCTCAATCGATTGGTGAGCCAGGTACACAGTTAACGATGCGTACCTTCCACGTCGGTGGTGCTGCGAGCCGAACTTCTGCTGCAAACAGTGTACAAGTTCGTAACCAAGGTACAGTACGTTTCCACAACGTGAAAACAGTACAACATGCCAAAGGTCATTTGGTGTCGACTTCACGTTCAGGTGAAATCGGTATTGCGGATGATTTAGGTCGTGAGCGCGAGCGCTATAAACTGCCTTACGGTGCCTCTATCTTGCTGAAAGATGGCGAAGCTGTAGAAGCAGGCGGTATTGTGGCGACTTGGGATCCGCATACACATCCATTGGTAACAGAAGTTGCTGGTAAAGTACGTTTCAGCCAGATTGCTGATGGCGTGACGGTTACTTCTAAAACTGATGATGCAACAGGTATGTCAACCATCGAAATCTTGCCAGTGACTTCACGTCCTGCGTCAGGTAAAGATTTGCGTCCTGCTGTTGTGTTGGATACCGTTGATGGTGGTGAACAGTTCTACTTCCTGCCACAGAACACGATTCTTTCTGTTCGCGATGGCGAAACGATTGGTGTCGGTGATGTCATCGGTCGTGTACCACAAGAAACTTCACGTACCCGTGATATTACCGGTGGTCTGCCGCGTGTAGCTGACTTGTTCGAAGCACGTAAGCCGAAAGAGCATGCAATCCTTGCAGAAGTGTCGGGTGTTGTAAGCTTTGGTAAAGAGACCAAAGGTAAGAACCGTCTGGTGATTACGCCGGATGATGGCTCTGAGATTTATGAAGAGCTGATTCCGAAATGGCGTACCATTAACGTGTTCGAAGGCGAACATGTGAACCGTGGTGAAACTATTTCTGATGGTCCACAGAACCCGCACGATATCTTACGTTTGAAAGGCGAAGTTGCGCTTACAAACTACATCGTGAACGAAGTTCAGGACGTATACCGTCTGCAAGGTGTAAAAATCAACGACAAGCATATTGAAGTCATCGTACGTCAAATGCTGCGTAAAGTTGATATCACTGATGGTGGCGATACCAGCTTCATCAAAGGCGAACAAGTGGATTACATCCGCGTTGTTCAAGAAAACCAAGCAGTTCTTGCACAAAACAAGTTCCCTGCGAAGTTTGAACGTCAATTGATGGGTATTACCAAAGCATCGCTTTCTACTGACTCGTTCATCTCTGCTGCATCGTTCCAGGAAACCACGCGTGTGTTAACTGAAGCGGCTGTAACAGGTAAAGAAGATGATTTACGCGGTTTGAAAGAGAATGTGGTTGTAGGTCGTCTGATCCCAGCGGGTACAGGTTTGGCTTACCACCTGGAGCGTCGTCGTCAAGAAGCAGAAGCTGCAGAATTTGAACTGCACAATGACTTCTCTGATGTAGACCAAGCTCTAAGCCAAGCATTTAACGAAGAATTCTAATTCGAGTTAAAGTTGAGAAAAGAGACGCCTTCGGGCGTCTTTTTTTTTGTCTGAAATTTATAAATAGGACATCTTGAACAGAAGAATAATCCATTGATATTTACAAAACTCAGCAGGAATACCGAGAGAAGTAACACGCTACAGATTTTAGTTTCATAAAATGAAGATAAGCTTAATTAAAGCAAGAACAGGAAGGCCAAGGTCATGAAAAAATTAATGGGTGTTATGGCAGTTGCCACTCTTTCAACCTTTATGTTGGCGGGTTGTGAAAGTATGTCTGCCAATGAGCAACGGATCGGTGCTGCAGCCCTGGGTGGTGCAGTCGGTGGTGGTGTCGGTAATAAAGTCGGCGGTGGCGTTGGTGCAGCTGTAGGTGGTGGTGCCGGTGCAGCAGTAGGTAGTAAATCCCAAGGCGGTTCAAACCGTAATGCGACCTATAGTGGTGTAGGTGGTGCTGTTGGTTCAGCAGTCGGTAAAAGCATCTTCGGTGGTAATGCGGGTGCTGCAATTGGTGGTGCAATCGGTGGTGGTGCCGGTGCTGCGATTGAACAGGATAACCGTCGTCGTTAAGTCGAAAGTTACTTCAGATTCATCTAGATTTAAAAGCGCCAATGTGGCGCTTTTATCTTATTTAGGAGCGTTAATTTTCCCTTTGCTCTGTTTACGCCGGATATATACCGTTTTTTCTACTTCGGCAATTCTGACCCCGGCTTCATCATAAATATTCAGCTGATAATGCCGATACACTGGCGCATTATCGGCTGCCAGATTGATAATCGTGGCAATTTCTTCAGCAGAAATCCGAATGTCCGCCACCACTGTGCCGCGACCCGGTGCCAAAAACTGAATGCTGGCGCCTTTATCCCAGACCAGATATTTCGGCCCCAAATGATGCATCAGCAATAACATATAAAAGGGATCGACCATTGAATACAGGCTGCCACCAAAATGCACACCGACAATATTCTGGTTCTTACGGGTCAGCGGCATTTTGACCCGAACGTGATAATTATTAAAATCAATCTTATCAATTTCAATGCCTGCACCACGATAAGGGGCATAGCGGTTCAGAATAAATTTTGAAACCAGAGGCAGTTTTTGAATTTTCTGGAATAGGCTCATACTGACATTCTTTTTGCGGCTGTGATTATGCATACTAGAGCAACAAAAATGCGCTGGCATTGATCAATCATGCCGATTTATAAACTAAGTGGTCAATAACAAAAACAGGATCAAAAGATGGAAATGCACATGCAATGGGTCGATACCACGGATCAGCAGCGTCTTTGTGTCAAAACTTATGGACAATCCGAACAACCGGCATTGGTGCTGGTTCACGGCTATCCCGATCATCAGGCAGTTTGGGAGCCAGCCATTGCTCATTTGAGTCAGGATTACTTTGTTGTGACTTATGATGTCCGTGGCGCAGGTGAGTCCAGTATTCCCAAAAAAATCTCCGATTACCGCTTGGCCCGTTTAAGTCAGGATCTGGAAGAGGTGGTGAATAAGGTATTGCCGAATCGAGCTTTTCATCTGGCTGCGCATGACTGGGGCTCAATTCAGTCCTGGGAATCTGTCACCGATCCACGCTTTAAAGGGCGAATTCTGTCTTATAGCACCTTATCTGGGCCATGTCTGGATCATGCCGCTTTCTGGATGCGTGAACAGTTCCAGCAAAACAAAGCAAAATTTTTAAAGCAAATGAGCAAATCTTGGTATATCGCGATGTTTCAGTTGCCTTTAGTGGCGCCGTTGGCCTGGAATTTTTTTAATCCGCAGCGTTGGGGCAAGATCGTGCAGCAACTGGAAAGACACGATGATCTGCCACTCAACCCGCATATTGTCAAAGATGGCAAATATGGTGTGAACCTGTATCGGGCCAATTTTTTGCCACGCTTAGCTCAACCACGGCAGCGTTTTGCCATCTGTCCGGTACAGGCGATTGTGCTGAAATATGACCAGTTTGTCGGGCCAGATCTGGTTGATGAAATGTCAAAATGGGTGGATGATTTCTCGAAAGTAGAACTGGCTGCCAATCACTGGGCGATCCTGAGTCAACCGGAGCAAGTGGCTCAATTGATTGATGAGTTTATTCAGCGTAAATCTGCTGACATTCATTGACAGGCCACTCCGCGAAACATGACCCGACCAGAAAAAAGTGGCGGAATTTTTATCCGCATTTTCTGATAAAATAGCCGCTTTCTCTCTATTCCGATTCATTATGTTCGCAATTCTTGCTGCTATTGGAGTCATGTTCGGACTCTCGTTGGCACGTGTACCTGTGGTTTTTGCCCTGGTCATTGGTGCTGTTACAGGTGGTTTATTGGCAGGTCTAGGCCTGCAGGGAACCTTGGATGCGTTTAACAATGGCTTGGGTGGTGGTGCTAAAATTGCCTTGGCTTACGGTATTTTAGGTGCATTTGCTTTGGCTCTGGCACGTTCGGGTTTACCGGATTTACTGGCTTATAAAATGATCAGTACCTTAAAAGGTGAGGCCGATTTTAAAGCGCAAAACCGGGTGAAATATCTGATCTTTTTCACAGTTGCTATTGCTGCCGTGTTCTCGCAGAACGTCATTCCCGTGCATATTGCCTTTATTCCGGTACTGATTCCGCCACTATTGGCTGTATTTAACCACTTAAAGCTCGACCGTCGTTTGATTGCCTGTTTGCTGACCTTTGGTCTGGTAGGCACCTATATGCTGATTCCGGTCGGTTTTGGTGCCATCTTCCTGAATGATATTCTGGGTCATAACATCAATACTTTTGGTAAGCCATATGGATTTGAAATTAGCTATGACCAGATTCCATCTGCGATGGCAATTCCAGTATTCGGTATGTTTGTGGGCTTATTGGTGGCGATCTTTATTAGCTATCGCAAACCACGCCAATATCAAGATATTCATGTCCAAGAGCAGCAAAGTATTTCTGCTGAACTGGGTGTGGCTGAACAGGTTAAACCGCAGATTGCCAAATTTACCATCTGGATGGCAGGTCTTGCAGTTATTGCCACATTGGCGGTACAGCTTTATTCAGACTCGATGATTCTGGCTGGTCTGGTCGGTGTCGCGATCCTGAGTTGTGCCGGGATCTTTAAATGGAAAGAAGCGGATGATGTGATCATTACCGGTATGCGCATGATGGCGCTGGTTGGCTTTATCATGATTGCGGCACAAGGCTTTGCCGCGGTGATTGAAGCGACTAATCAGGTACCAACCTTGGTTGAAGCATCAGTGAACTGGATTGGTGATAGCCAGGCATTGGCTGCCTTCCTGATGCTGTTGATTGGTTTGCTAATTACCCTAGGCATTGGTTCGTCTTTCTCAACCATTCCCATTCTGGCGATTATTTATGTTCCGCTGTGTATCCAGTTTGGTTTCAGCCCTGCGGCGACCATTGCGATTATCGGGACTGCGGCGGCTTTAGGCGATGCCGGCTCTCCAGCGTCAGATTCAACTCTAGGCCCAACATCTGGTCTGAATATGGATGGTCAGCATGACCATATGAAGGATAGTGTGGTTCCAACCTTCATTCATTTTAATATTCCGCTTATCATCTTTGGCTGGATTGCAGCCATGGTTCTGTAAGTCCTTTTTAATCTGCTCTGATATAAATCGGAGCAGATTTGCCTAGATTTAAAATAAATTATAAGATGTATTTAAAATATATATTTAAATAAAAATTAATATAAACCTGATTATTTTACTCTGAATAAATTCATATTTATCTGATTAATATACTTGGTATTTAAAACCAACCAATCTAGTCAATTTAAAATAAATTACTTTTTAAATCAGTATTTTAAATAATAATTAAAAATTAGTTTTATAATCCTTATTGCATATTATTTTTCCTCGTGTTTATTATTAATTAAGATTTATTTCCTTAATAATTATTCTTCCTATGGGGTATTTTAAAATGTTAAAGCAAGCTGCTCTAATTGCATTAATGGGTCTTTCTGCATCTGCGATGGCAGGTCAATGGCAGGTGAAAGTTGGTGCCAGCTCTTTAGCACCATCAAGTGACACTGAAATTGCACCAGGTTTAATCGTAGAAGCAGATCAAGAATATGGTTTTACGCCTTCAGTCGAATACTTCTTTAATGACAATATCTCGGCAGAATTATTATTGGCTACCCCGTTTAACCATGACATTTCTGCTCAGGGTCTAGGGAAAATTGCCAAGATTAAACATCTTCCACCAACTATTACCGCTAAATATCACTTTAAAAATGCAACACGCTTTACGCCATATATTGGTGTAGGTGGCACAGCTTTTATTGCTTGGGATGAAGAAGGTCTGGCTAAAGATGTGAAAGAGGAATTTGGTTTGGCAGGTCAGGTCGGTTTTAATTATCAGCCAGCCGATGCCAAAAACTGGGGGGTATTTGCTGACGTGCGCTATGCAGATTTGAGTCCTGAAGTGACATTAGATGATGCTGATAATACTAAATTCGACTTGAATATTGATCCTTGGGTTTACACGATCGGTTATAGCTACAAGTTCTAAATTCTAGCCTTGCTCAACAAAAAAGCCTCATCTTGAATGAGGCTTTTTTTTCAAAATAACAACGATTTATAACTTATTGAAATTGAGCAGATCGGCAATGTTCAACTATATTAAAACGAATAAAGTAAATATTAATTGAATACGACTTAATAATTGAATAATAAGGAAGATCAGCATGAAGTTTTTAAGCCAAGGTATTGTGATCTTCTTCAGCCTGCTGGCAGGGTCTGCCTATGCGGCAAGTTTTGATTGTCAGAAAGCTGAAACCGTGACAGAGAAAGCGATTTGTGAACATCGTCTGCTCAATGATGCCGATGTCAAGATGAGTACCAGCTATCATATTTTACGCCGTATGGTGCCTATGGGAACCCGTTCGGTGATCCAGCGTGATCAGGTGAAATGGCTACAGTTCCGTGACCGCTGTCAGGAATCTGTGTCCTGTCTGAGTCAGGTCTATAATATGCGTCAGCAGCAAATAGACCTGCAATTTCAACGTATTTATAAGCTTGGGCCTTATTAAGCCTTAAACCTAAGCCTTTACAAATCCAAGTCATTTTAGATCAAGAGATCCTTTATAAAATATCTTGAGAAAAAATATACAACTGGCTATTGAAAATTTAGTAACTCACTCCATTCATATAGGCAACAGTATTGACCTGTATTTAAAATAAAAGGAGTGATTAATGAGCGAGTCTAGCGCACAAAAACATAGTTTCCAGGCTGAAGTGGCTCAGTTACTACATCTCGTGACCCATTCGCTTTATTCAAACCCTGAAATTTTCCTACGCGAATTGATCTCGAATGCCTCAGATGCATGTGACAAATTACGTTTTGAAGGGATTAACCATCCTGAATTTTATGAAAATGATCCTGATCTGCGCGTTCGTGTCAGTCTGGATGCAGACAATAAAACCATTACCATTTCAGACAACGGGATTGGCTTGAGCGAGCAGGAAGCCATTGATAATTTAGGGACTATTGCCAAATCAGGCACCAAAGACTTTATGTCCAAACTGACCGGCGATCAAAAAGCTGATGCCCAGCTAATTGGCCAGTTTGGTGTCGGTTTCTATTCCGGTTTTATTGTGGCTGACAAGATCACGGTAGAATCGCGTCGTGCTGGCACAGATGTCTCTGAAGGGGTGCGCTGGATCAGTGGTGGTACTGGTGAGTTCGAAGTTGAACAGATCACGAAACAAGGACGTGGTACCGATATTATTCTGCACTTACGTGACGATGCGCTGGATTATCTGCAAAGCTATAAAGTGAAGCAGATTATCAATAAATATTCAGACCACATCAGCCTGCCAATCCAGATGCAAAAAGAAGTCTGGCAGGAAGAAGAAGCGGCTGAAGGTGAAACATCTAAAGGTGGCCAGTATGTCAAAACCGATGAGTGGGAAGCCATTAACTCGGCCAGCGCATTATGGACTCGTAACAAGTCTGAAATCACTGAAGAGCAGTATGTCGAGTTCTACAAGAACTTAAGCCATGATTTCGCAGCGCCATTGGCTTGGGCGCATAATCGGGTGGAAGGCAGCACTGAATATACCCAGTTATTATATATTCCAAGCAAAGCGCCACATGATATTTTCACCCGTGAATCCAAAGCGGGTATCAAACTGTATGTGAAACGCGTGTTCATTATGGATGATGCAGATAACCTGATTCCAAACTATCTGCGCTTTGTACAGGGTGTGGTGGACAGTGCCGATCTGCCATTGAACGTGAGTCGTGAATTACTGCAAGAAAGCCGTGATGTAAAAACCATCCGTGAAGGCAATACCCGCCGTATCCTGACCATTTTGGATAATCTGGCTAAATCTGAAGATGAAAAAGATCAGGCAAACTTTAAGACTTTCTATCAGGAATTTGCTTCAGTATTGAAAGAAGGTCTGGGTGAAGATTTCAGTAACCGTGAACGTATCTTGAAACTGCTACGTTATGCAACGTCGACCAATGATGAAGTCAGCACGTCATTGGCAGACTATAAAGCACGTATGCAAGAGGGCCAAAAAGCCATCTATTATGTGACTGCAGATAGCCTGAATGCTGCGAAGAATTCACCACAGCTGGAATTGTTCAAGAAAAAAGGCATTGAAGTTCTGTTAATGACTGAACGCGTAGATGAATGGGCGATGAACTTTGTGAATGAGTTCGATGGTACGCCGTTGCAAAACGTGTCTAAGGGTGCAGTGGACTTGGGTGACCTTCAGGATGCCGAAGAGAAAAAAGCACTTGAAGCAGCTGCCTTAGAGTTTAAACCGGTGGTGGATAAGCTCACAGACTCACTCAAAGACAAGACCAAGGAAGTAAGGGTGACGACGCGTCTGGTCGATTCTCCGGCTTGTCTGGTGACGGGCGAAGGTGAGTTGTCTCCGCAGCTGATTCGTATGCTGAAAGATGCGGGTCAGCCTGTGCCGGATATCAAGCCGATTCTGGAAATTAACCCGGAACATCCGTTGGTGAAAAAACTGGATGGCTCGGCGCAGTTTGATGATCTGGCCAATGTGATCTTTGACCAGGCGGTGATTGCAGAAGGTGGATTACCAGAAAATCCTGCTGAATATGTCAAGCGAATTAATAGTTTGCTGCTTGCTTAAGTGCTGATGTATTGAATGAGAAAATCCCTCTTAGGAGGGATTTTTTATGTCTGCTTCATTTTTCAATTCTAGAAATGATCTGGAAAAACGATAGACAGGATAAAAAAATACCTTCGAATCATAAATCTATATTTTGGATTACTAATTAATTTTTAATTTATAATTACGATTATAAAGCAAAGAGAGAGAATGTTATGAAATTTAAGCTGATGATCAGTATGGGCGCTGTAATCCTGATGTCGATGAGCCAAGTTAGTCTAGCGGCACCTGCTGCAGAAAAAATGGTACGCACAGATCGAATCAGTTTTTATAAAGTTGCGAAAGTAGAGACAGCAAAACTACAACGTGTGCAACATAGCGATCGTATTCGCTTCAATATGCCAGTGATGGAGCAACCTTCATTACAGCAAAAACGAGTGCTACGCAGTGATCGTATTATCTTGAATAAAACCAGCTAATAATTACCGCGCTGATTGCCTCAGTAATATTGAAAAAAGCCCATGAATGATGGGCTTTTATATTTTCCACCATCATTCAGTTTAAAACAATGCTTCTAAACGTACCAAAGCCCCGACATAGTGGTCACGATCCTCGCGATGATCATTCAGGTAGTTCAGGTCGGTCTGGACAAAAAACCATTCACGTAAAAAAGGTTGTCTCCACGACACATAGGGACCCCAGCGGTTAAGACGCAGATCCTTGTCATTTAGATAACCACCGGTATAAATGCCGTAACTAAAACGGTTGTCCTGAAAAAACTGATGTTGCCTAAAGGTGTAGTTGTCCCAGGTCAGATCGTCGTCTTGTTCATCTGCATAAGTCAGACTGAGCTGATTGGAGAAAAAGGCCTGATTGGGACGGGCGTGGATTAGTTCCAAGTTGGTCCGTAAATAGTTTTCACTTTGAATGCCATAGCGATAAATCTGTTCGGCATGAAAAGAGTAGTCATTTTCTAGTGTCCAGTCCTTACTGGCTTTGACACGCAGATAAATATCATCGCCAGAACGTAAGCCCAGATCCAGATCGGTTTCGAAAGGAATACGATCTGACCATTCAGACCAACGTAAGGCAAAAGAGCTGTTATCTTCACGTGCACGTTTAGTATCCAGACGTTTATCTCCGGAAGTGGCAGGATTTTCATTGGTAATCGCGACATTGCTGTCTAATTCATTGTCCAGACTGTCATCACCAAAAACCACACTCAGCTTTTGTTCCAAGGTTGGAAGTTTGATCTTGCCGCGGATTCGGGGTTTAATCTCATAGCCTTCATATTCATCCCAGCGATTATCTAAAATGATCCGTAATGTGGCTGCAGCTGGCTGATCCGGATCGGTTTCACCAAACCAGTTATCAATTTTATGTGCAGTACGATCAGCCCATTCGCGGATGCCTTTCTGTTTTTGATCCGCCCATGAATAATTTTCTGTCTCTAGTGTGGATGGAACGATGGCGACACTTGATTGCTCTGGCAGAACCGTCGGTGTTGCATCGATCAAACGTGGAATCTGATCCAGCAAGCCTGATCGGCTTGGCTCTGTATTTGTTGAACTGGCAGAAGCAGCTGTGACTGAATTTGCCCAAGACATGCTACCACTCATTCCTAAGCCCAGAGAGAGCAGTAAAATTTGAGTAATCCTGTTTATTTGCATGAGATATTTGTTGCTCTTGTATTCTTATATTCAGCTGTAGTTTTCTAAAAAAACGCCTTAAAAAGCAAGTTAAAGCTACAAAATAACAGCAATTATTCAATCATTTGAGTCTGAATTTCCCGATAAAGCTCTAATACCCGAATGGGTTGCGGCATTGTTAAAATAATATTGTGAATATTCTGCCAATTTAGCTGTTTGTCGCGTTGCAGCAAGATGTGTGGATAGGCCAGCTCATCCTCTGCCAGAGAGATGCGTTTTTCACCATGAATCACTCGAATTTTTTGATGTTCCTGTAGCAAGAGCACTGGAGTAGAAAAATTAGCAGCAGCTTCTTTGAACGAAATAAATTTCTGCTTCTGAATAAACTGGGCGGGTATAAAAGGATGGTAATCTGGCTTTGTCCAGACTGTTTCAGCCTGCTGCAAGTAAGCCGTTGAAAAAAGCTCGAGTTGCATGAACCTGATGCTTATAACAGACCAGGCCAGTGATTTAATCGCAGCAGCCTGGCGTTGATGGTGGGTAAGCCAATGTTGAATACAATAGTGAGCCTGCAACTGACTCGGTACCCCTAAGAGCATCAGATATTTAACAAACTGGCCTTGCAGATTCAGTTGTTCAACCAAATAAACCTGACGTGCCTGCCAATTATCTTCTGCTGCATAATACAGTGCGATATCCAAATAGGCAGGATGCTCGATATTCTCAGTCATTTCTAAAGCACAGAGCCGCTGGATATTGGTTTCTTCTAAGCCTAAAGGGTATACATGGGCGTTTAGTTCACCTAGTTGAATCTGTGCAGGGAATTGAATCAATTCGGAGACTGTGATCTGTTCTTGCGGAATTTTCGTTATTGTCATTTCAGCTTTTAGTTGAGGATTTAGTTCCTTGGGTTCAGTCAGTATCTGATTGGTTGACTCATCTGGGCGGCGTAGTTCTAATGCATGGATTCTTGCGCGCGGCCGTCCCCGATGATATTTGGTTGTTTCCACAGAATTGCAGCTGGTTTCAGCTTCGTTTAAGGATAAGGCAGGAACGATCAAGGGGGGATCCTGTTGCAGACAAGAAAATTGCTGCTGTTGTTGCAACAGCCAGATATAACAGTGTTGCAGTTCAGCCCATTGGCTGTGCAAGGAAGGAGATTGGGGAATCGGAATCAGCCAGATTTGCCAGCCACGTTCAGGATGATGTAAAACTGCCCAGCCTGAATCCGGATGGGCAGACAATGCTTGTTCCAGCGCCAAGATTTCGGTGAAATAGCCACGAAAGCTTAGATGATAAGACGTATTAGCAGAAAATTGGTAAGCAACAAGTTCAGGTTGAGTGCGGGCCTTAAATGCTGAAATCTGGGTCTTGAAAATAGGCTCATCACACAGATTAAAAATATCGCGTATCCTTTTTTTAGAACGGGCAATTTCATAGAAAGGCAGGACTTTATGCTCCAGTTGCTGCGCCAGTCCATGTAATTCTTTAATTAAGTGTGCTTTTTCTAAAGCATTCATTTTTTGATCTCTAGAGATGTTTCAGTGCTTTATCCAGGGTTTGTGCCAGTACAATGTTAACCGCCAGCTCGACCAGTCTGTATTCAGCAGAATTCGAGTCTGTATAGCTTTCTGCCATTTCAATTAAATAATCAATAGAAACTGACTGAGGCGGAATTTTGCCCTGTACCAATGCCTGAAGTTCATGCATAAAAAATTTTCTTATCATTAATCTATTTATATTGCTGCAATTATAAGCAGAGATCACATAAAATAGTGATCTATTTTGAGTGTTTTATAAACAAATTTTTTAATTAAAAGTGATAAAAATCAATAGAAAAAATGAGAGTAGGAAATAGTCGATATTTTTGAGAGTTGTGCATCTTTTACACAGAATGTGTTCAATATGATAAAAAAAGCAGGCTGAATCAATCAGCCTGTTTTAATGCAAAACAGTTTTGCATTAAGCCGTTTTTTCAGTTGCTACAGTCGCAGCATCTGTATTTACTGTTTCAGCAGGTGCTTTAGTCGCTGGAAAGTCTGGCAGATGAACCACTTGCGCCATTTGTGCAGACGCTTGAACAGAAAAAGCCATAACGGTTGCAGCGAAAGCAAATTTAAGAGCATTCATAGGATGACCTTTAATATCAGAGTGTTCAATGACTTGAACAGAGGAGAATATTTAAACTTAATTCGGGTGAAATAATAGCAAATAAGACTTAATATAAAATGATAGATTCGGCAAATTCAGGCAGTAAATTTTAGATAAATTACTCTATAAAACAATAAATTAGTGTATTTACTCTAGTTTGATTTTTATGATTTTACAGGACTTTATGCTTTGTTTTGGCGATGAGAATCTGGACTTGATCGAGTGCCAAAACAAGCGGCGATGTGTTTTTGATCTGCCAATTTAAGATTGAATTTCGAGCTTTGTTCAATCCATGTAAGTTTTTGCTATCGCTTGTTTACGGGCTGCTGCAATCTTCTGAGAATGGACTAAGATGGAATTCCATTCATTTTCATGCTGAGAGTTTTATTATGGCAATTGCAAAAGTGGTAGAAGTCAATTCAAGCAGCAATAAAAGCTTTGAAGATGCGATTCAAACGGGCATTCAAAAAGTCACAGAAACGGTCAAAAATGTACAAGGTGCTTGGATCAATGAACAGAAGGTTGTCATTAAAGAAAATAAAATCACGGAATATCGTGTCAATTTAAAAATTAGTTTTCTGGTTGATTAAGCGAATGCCATTCAATAACAAATAAAAAAACCCCATTTAAAATGGGGTTTTTTTATTGAACGTTGTTTTATTTAGCTTGGTCTGGCGTGTCACACGTTTCTGGTGAGCACTGTGCTGCCTGACTGTTGGTTGATGTATCGAGCGCTTTTTCAAATACTTGCAGGAAAACTTCTTTAGGCTGCGCGCCTGCCAATGCCACACGTTGATCAAAAACAAAGAAAGGTACACCGGTCACTTTGAGTTGTTCATGTGCGACTTCCTGATCGAATTTGACGAAATCAGCATATTCTTCCGAATCCAACAGGTCATCGACTTCGACCGGATTCAGGCCAATACGCGCTGCGACATCTTCCAGTGTTTCACGTTCTCCAATCGCCAGACCTTGGGTCATATAGCTATAGAAGAACGCTTCCTGTGCTTCATTGCCCAAACCTTTGCTTTGCGCCAGGTGAATCAGGCGATGCGCATTAAAGGTATTGCCTGAATTGGCACCTTCCCAGTTAAATTCAATACCTTCGGCTTTGGCCATTTCAGCAATATTGCGCTGCATCTCTTCGACTTCTGCCACGGTGCGGCCATATTTTTGCGCCAGACGCTCAGAGTTGGAGACTTCCTGACGTACCGGTGCTTCAGGATCGAGCTGGAAACTGTGCCAATGTACTTCTAGCTCAATACCTGCTTCTTGTGCAGCAGCTTCTAAACGTTTTTTACCAATATAGCAGAAGGGGCAAACCACATCTGACCAGATATCTACGCGCATGTCATGTCTCTAATTTTGCTCTTGTGTTCAAGTATGAGGGTGAAGAATCAGAATTTAAAGCCCTTGAGCATCAGAAGTGTATTTCTACAGCAGATCGGCAGGATAAATAAAAGAAGAAAGAGTAGGTGATAGCCAGATGGCTTCCTTAATATAATCAGGTTCTGACTATTCAAAAAAAATATAAAAATGCCATAAAAAAACGCCCCGTAGGGCGTTTTGTGAATGCAGTCAATTATGCAGTTTTTACTGCAGCTTCAACAGCAAGCATGTGACCATTTTCTTCGAAGTTTGAGTGCCAAGAAAGCGCTTCACGAAGAAGATGAGGGGTATGGCCGCCTTTTGCACATGCACGGTCAAAGTAATCATTCAACGCATCGCGGTACATTGGGTGCGCACAGTTATCAATTACTGCACGTGCACGCTCACGCGGAGCCAAACCACGAAGATCCGCAAGACCTTGTTCAGTCACTAGGATATCAACATCATGTTCTGCGTGGTCGATATGTGAAGCAAACGGCACTACAGAAGAGATGTCTCCACCTTTCGCGATTGATTTGGTTACGAAGATCGCCAAGTGGGCATTACGTGCGAAGTCACCTGAACCACCAATACCGTTCATCATCTTGGTACCACATACGTGAGTTGAGTTCACGTTACCGTAAATATCAAACTCAAGTGCAGTGTTGATGCCGATAATACCTAAACGACGTACCAGTTCAGGATGGTTTGAAATTTCCTGTGGACGTAATACCAGTTTGTCTTTGTATTGTTCCAGGTTGTTAAATACTTTCTCGCCGTACTTAGCAGAAAGCGTAATAGAAGAACCTGAAGCAAACTTCATTTTACCGGCATCGATCAATTCAAACGTACAGTCTTGTAGTACTTCTGAGTACATGATCAAGTCTTCGAAGTTTGAATCTTTCAGACCCGTCAATACGGCGTTTGCAATTGAACCGATCCCTGCTTGAAGAGGTCCGAGGTTTTTCGGTAGACGGTCTTCAGCTACTTCTTTTTCAAAGAAAGCGATCAAATGGTTGGCAATGCTTTGAGTCTCATCATCTGGTGCGGTTACAGTAGATGGAGAGTCGTGCAATTCGCTGTTAAATACGATACCAACAATTTTAGATGGATCGATATTGATCGCATGCGTACCAATACGCTCATCAACTTGAGTCAATGGAATCGCTTGACGCGTTGGACGATACGTCGGGATGTAGATATCGTGCAAGCCTTCAAATGCCGGGCTTAAATTCGTATTGATTTCTACAATCACTTTTTCAGCAAAAATTGCAAAGCTTGCAGAGTTACCAACAGATGTTGTTGGAATGATGCCGCCATCTTCAGTAATCGCTACTGCTTCGATAATCGCAACGTCTGGTTTTTTCAACTGCAGGTTACGCATTTGCTCAACAGTTTCAGACAAGTGCTGGTCAATGAACATCACTTCGCCGTTATTGATTGCTTTACGTAAAGTGTTGTCTACCTGAAACGGTAAACGACGTGCCAATACACCAGCTTCAGTCAGTTGTTTGTCTAGATCGTTCCCTAGTGATGCACCAGTAATTAACGTAATCTTTAATGGGTTTGCTTTTGCCTGTTGAACCAAAGCTAAAGGAACCGCCTTCGCTTCACCAGCGCGAGTAAAGCCACTCATACCCACAGTCATGCCATCTTGGATGAATTCAGCCGCTTGTTCAGGGCTGATGACTTTGTTGTGTAGGGAGGCTAAACGGATACGATCTAAAGACATTTTAACTCTCATTAATTCTTAAACTATGATACGGATTGTACCGCTCAAAAAATGTATTGTGCATAGGTGTTAGGCTAAGGTCTAATTTTTTAGCTAAATGTAGGTATAATAAAAAATGATGATTTTTAAATGATTGAATTCGTGAACTATAAAATGAATTGTATAGAAAAACTAAAAAGTCATTTGTTGAATTATTGATCACTTATTAAAAGTGATCAGTCAAGGTTTGGCGAATTTTATCGAGTGTGGTGGCTGGGGGGAGTGTCTCTGGGTTCACCTGATTTACGGGTAGTGAAATGATAGCTTCCAGCCCACCTTCAGGACGATTATGAATACGTAATTGACCATGGTGAATATCGACAATCCGTTTCACAATGGCCAGCCCCAAGCCGCTGCCTTGTACCGTTCGTGCCGAATTGCCCCGAACAAAAGGCTGCATCAACGCTTCAATCTGATCTTCCGGGATGCCTTCGCCATGGTCTGCCACACAAATCAACAGTTGATCTTCTTCAACATGCGCAGAAAGCTCAATTGGTTCTGAACCATAACGTTTTGAGTTGTTAATCAGATTGCCAATCAGTCTTTTTAGCGACATGCTGCGCGCCTGAATGGTCGGTATATCTTGCGGAGTGAAACGGATATCTAGCGGTTTAAACTGCTTGACCAGTTCCTGGAGCAGCACATTGACATTGGTGTCCTGCGGTTCTTCATCGGAACCATCGCGCATATAAGAAATGAACTGATCCAGAATCGCGTCCATATCTTCGACATCATAAATCAGGCCTTCTTTGAGAAAGTCTTCATCTGGCATCATTTCGGCAGTGAGGCGGATCCGGGTTAAGGGCGTGCGCAAGTCATGTGAAATGCCGGCCAGCATGATTCGGCGTTCCCGCTCGGTCTGATCCAGCGTATAAATCATCTGATTAAAGGCATGATTCACCTGACGGATTTCCAGTGGACCATGATTGGTATCTAGATAGGGTGCTGAGCCGATTCGGCTATAACTGTTGGCGGCATTCTGCAAACGGCGTAAAGGGCGGTTCAGCTGACGCACCAAGGTCAAAATAATGATGCCGACAATAATCGGCGTGCCAAGCAACCAGCCCAAAATCAGTTCATTACTATAGTTAGCATACGTCTTTAAAGGTTCCTGTACCCAGTGACCATTCATTTCAGGAGTCTGGATCCAGATACGTGGACTCGGCTTAAACTGGAAATAGACTGTGGCTTGTTCGATGCGTAACTCTTTGGCGAGTTTGGTTTCGATCTGTCGGGTAAAAAATTCGGCAATCAGCTTTTCACGGACAGTGGGATATTCTGCCGGATTGGTCACATATTCAATACCAACCCGGTTTTTCAGCCAGTCATCGATATCGACTTCCTGCTGTTTGTGATATAGGCGCAGATCGGGATTGTTAAGAATTTCCAGTTCCATGGCCAGATAACGCGCATGTTGCTGGATTTCAGGTAAAAACAGGGTACGCCAAAAGAACCACAAGGACATGAACAGGCTAAAACAGACCACAAAAACCACCAGTACCGTGGTACGCATGGCAGCAGAACGCGGCTTGATCTTGTCGAGAAAGCGTTCCCCGCGGGTACGCTTTTTTTCCGAGTAGCTGACAAAATCGGTAAATTTTTGTGGATCGATGGGGTCGAGTTTCACACCAGCTCCCTGTTGGCATTTTCCAAATTGAGCAGTAATAATAATTTGTAATGGAATCTTACTGCTTGAACCTTCGATGGAAGGAGCTTGTTGTGTTACTTTTTTTGAAAAAAGTAACCAAAAAACTTTGCCATTCGCTGAACTCGCGCATTTGTATACGAGCCTTTAAAGAAGGGGAGGCTCAAACAGCAGCGAATGGCTTTTAGGGACAATAAATTGGGGTAATCTTTTATCCTAATAAGTTTTTCTTTATTCAGCACCATCTGGAACAAAGACATAACCCACACCCCATACGGTCTGGATATAACGTGCACGCGCAGGATTTTCTTCAACCAGACGGCGTAAACGTGACACCTGAACATCAATTGAACGTTCCATTGCACCCCATTCACGGCCACGCGCCAGATTCATCAGCTTGTCGCGAGTTAAAGGTTCACGAGGATGCTGCACCAGTGCTTTGAGTACTGCAAATTCGCCGGTAGTGAGCGTTACCACTTGGCCTTCACGGGTCAGGGTGCGGGTGGACAGATCCAGTGACCATGGACCAAAAGAAACGACTTCCATCTGCTGGCTTGGTGCACCTGGCACTTCGCGTACCTGACGGCGCAATACCGCACGAATACGCGCTAGCAGTTCATTCGGGTTAAATGGTTTTGGCAGGTAATCGTCGGCACCTGCTTCCAGACCGGCAATACGATCCGAGTCGCTACCACGAGCGGTGAGCATAATGATAGGCGTATCGATATTGGATTGGCGTAAACGACGACAGATACTCAAGCCATCTTCGACCGGAAGCATAAAGTCAAGCACGATCAGAGAAAACAGTTCCCGCTGTAAAAGTCGATCCATCTGCGTGGCATCATGTGCAGTTTTAACCACAAAGCCTTTATCTTCGAGAAAACGCTGTAATAAGGTACGCAGACGAACATCATCATCAACCACCAGGATCCGTTCGACCCGGTCCGTTTCGGTATGTACGGCATCGGCTTTTTCAGCAGGTACAACTAAACTCATGAGATGCTCCTTTATTCTTTATTGTCATCATAAACAAAAATCAAATAGGCTTTGAGTATACGATTCATTGATATTAATTGACTATGCTCTAAAGCACCAAATATTGCAGTTAAAATCAAGACATAGATACCAAATATATACATCTAAATGAGCAAAAAATACGATTTTAAGCTGGATAAAAAGCAAAGTTCATACAAACTTTATCGGGAAAAGCTGAAAACTATGGCACTTCATAATATAAAGATGAGGTAAATTAATAAAAACAATGGTGGATTTTATAGACCCGGTCTTTATAATCATGCCATTTAGTACTTATCCTTGTGGGATCAAACACGATGACTGACTTAGTTCAGCAGTTGGCAAAAGAACTTGCCGTACGTCCAAATCAAGTTGAGGCTGCCATCAAGCTTATTGATGAAGGTGCCAGTGTTCCTTTTATTGCACGTTACCGTAAAGAAGTAACGCAAGGCTTGGACGATACGCAACTACGTCAACTCGATACGCGTTTATCATACTTGCGTGATTTGTATGAGCGCCGTGACAAGGTGATTGAATCACTCAAAGAACAAGATAAATTGTCTGATGACTTATTGGCGCGTGTGAATGCAGCGGAAACCAAAAATGCATTAGAAGAAATTTACGCGCCGTACCGTCCAAAACGTACCAGTAAATCATTCAAGGCCAAAGAAGCCGGTCTAGGCCCGATTGCCGAAAAAATCTTTAATGAAGCCGTTGATCCAGCTGAAGCTTTGGTGGGTTTTAGCCATGAAGATTACCCAGATACTGAAAGCCAGCTTGATGCGATCCAGCACATCCTGATTGATGACTGGGCGCAAAATATCGCGCTGACCACTGAACTTAAAGCGACATTTGCAAAAACTGCCGTGCTGAAAAGTTTGGTTGCCAGTGATGAGAAAAAAGAAGTCGGTAAAAAATTCCGTGATTATTTCGATTTCTCTGAAAACTTGAATAAAGTGCCTTCACACCGTTTATTGGCGATGCTGCGTGGCCGTCAAGAAAACGTTTTAGGCCTGAAAGTGGATGGCGAAGATGATGCCCCGTTGGCGCGTATTGAAACTGAATACAATCTTGAAACTGTTCAGCCACAAGCGCGTCAGGATTTCTTGAAGCAAACTGCAAAACTATTTTGGCTCGGTAAAGTTCGTCCAACGATCGAACATTCATTGCTGACTGAAAAACGTCTGGCTGCTGAAACAGAAGCGATGAACGTCTTTGCTGAAAACCTGCGTCATTTACTGCTTTCTGCACCTGCAGGCGCACGTACCACTTTGGGCGTGGACCCGGGTATCCGTACCGGTGTGAAACTGGCGGTAGTGAACGAGTCTGGTGATGTTCTTGCACACAGCACGATTTATCCATTTGCACCAAAAGACGATAAAGAAGGTTCACTGGCCGAGCTGGCGCGTTTATGCCGCGAGTTCAATGTTGACCTGATCGCGATTGGTAATGGTACTGCAAGCCGTGAAACTGAAGCTTTAGTTGCTGAAATGATGGCTGCGAACAGTGATCTGAAAATGACGCGTGTTTCTGTATCTGAAGCAGGTGCATCGGTGTATTCAGCATCTGAACTAGCTTCACAGGAACTGCCTGAACTAGATGTATCTATTCGTGGTGCGGTATCGATTGCACGCCGTTTACAAGATCCACTAGCAGAACTGGTGAAAATCGATCCGAAATCGATTGGTGTGGGTCAGTATCAACATGACGTGAACCAGACCGGTCTGGCGAAAACCCTTGAAGCGGTCGTTGAAGACTGTGTGAACTCAGTGGGTGTGGATGTAAATACTGCATCAGCAGCAATTCTGGGTTATATCGCGGGTCTGAATAAATCGATCGCACAGCAAATTGTGGAATTCCGTAAGGAAAATGGTCGTTTTGACAATCGTCAGTCTTTGAAAAAAGTACCACGTTTAGGCGAGCGTACTTTTGAGCAGGCTGCGGGCTTCTTGCGTATTCAAGATGGTACAGAACCACTGGATGCGTCTGCAGTTCACCCTGAGTCATATGCTTTGGTGAGCAAAATTGTTGAAGCAAAAGCAACGACTGTAAAAGACATCATTGGCAATACTGAAATCATTCGCCAAGTGAATGCAGAAGAATTTGCAGACGAGAAATTTGGTCTGCCGACGATTCAAGACGTATTGGCTGAACTGGAAAAACCGGGCCGTGACCCGCGTCCAGAATTCCGCACTGCTAAATTCCGTGATGACATTACTGAAGTTGCGCAATTGTCTGAAGGCATGCAACTGGAAGGTGTAGTCACTAACGTGACTAACTTCGGTGCATTTGTCGATGTGGGCGTGCATCAAGATGGTTTGGTACATATTTCTGAACTTGCCAATGAATTCGTCGCTGATCCGCATAAAGTGGTGAAACCGGGTCAAATCGTACAAGTCCGTGTTTTGAATGTGGATGCTGAACGTAACCGCGTGAATCTGTCGATGCGTCCTGAAGGTTCTGAAGCGCCGGCGAAAGCACCACGTCAGCCACGTCGCGAGAACAATGAGCCACGTGGTGAACGTAAGCCTCAGGGTAAACGTCCACAGCAAGGACGTCCGCAAGGTGATCGCCCTCAGGGTAAGAAATCTCAAGCGGCTAAACCACAAGAGCAAAAAATTGGTGGTTTGGGTGCATTGCTATTGCAAGCAGGGATTAAAGGTTCTAAATAATTTTTGGATATCTTTAATTTAAAAAAACCTCCCAATCGGGAGGTTTTTTATTGGATTGTTATGAATTGATCATCGGCACAATCCAGCTAGTAATAATCAGCAAAATACCGAGATGCCCCAATTTTCGTGTCACATAGACCAACTTAGACGGTGGCTGTTCCAGTCGTTTTGCATATTCTTCCATGCTAATGCCGGGCTTGCCTTTACTGGTAAATAAAAATACCGCCAGGTCGATACAGATCAGAATCGTACCGATATCAGCGACCAGCTCCATCAGGACAAAATTCTGGCGATACAGCGACATGCTGACGCTATAAATCAGATAAATGGCAAAGGCCAGACACAGGTATTGCAGGACAACTAAAAACTTCTGCATAAATCTCAACAGTTCACAAAATTAAAGCAATTATACAAATAATCGGGCAGCTGCGGCCAATTACAAGGCTTGCATCACCTCAGCAAAATTCTGCTTCTCGACCAGTTCAAGAAATTCATCACCCAGACGCTGACTTTCCGCAATACATTGCTTCCACAGCTGGATCCGTTGGGTTTGATCCAAACCTTTTAAGTTAAAGTCTTTACGATCAGGCAAACGACCCAAAGGCGAACTTTGCAGATATTGCTGCGATGGAGAAAGCAGCAAAGTTCGTGCCTGATTTTCTGGATTTGAGGTACGTTTAAATAACTTGTCGAACCAGCCGGGGGTAATGCTATCGGTAAAATGTGGATACAGCACAATGCCTTTGCTCTGAAAGGGCAGGTCAATGTGATAATCAATCAGGCCACCATCGCGATAATAACCCTGCGGCGCATCCGGAATATTGTTCACCGCTGCCATCACCCCGGGAATAGACGCTGAAGCCATCAACCAGGACAACACACTCTGTTCGGTTAGTGCATGATAATGCGTGGTAAATCCATCTTCAGCGATTTTAAACTGCTCACCCGTATTCGGCTGGCTGATTACACGTTGCATGAAATGACGGCTGTGCCGGCGCGCGACTGCGGTCGTTCCAAGAATTCCAGCCACAGAAGCCAACAACGGCAATGCCTTGTCACTCTGGAAAATGTGTTGGGCTTTAATTGAAATGACTGCGAGATGATAATCTGGATGATTGACCAGATCGTTTTCTTTGCCTTGTACCAGATCCAGCAGCATGCCACGGCAAACTTCGCTGACATCCTGACGGGTCATTTTTTTATGAAAATAGAGGTTGGTATACAGCTCACCCAAACGTTCGGTTCCCTGTTGAACTCCATGTGCAGCCATACTGGCAAAACGCCAGCTGCCAATCGAAGAACCCACCAAAGTTCTACGCTGAGGTGCACGTGGAAAAAACTCACCAAAAATCGCCTGATCCAGTCCTTGGATCCCGATGCCTTTGGGGCCGCCTGCCGCACCGGGCACGATATCGACCTGTTCGGGTTGCAAACCTTGTTCCAGAATCAGCTCACGTGCCAGATGGCCAGCACGAATCGTGAGCGCAGGCGCACGTTTTTGTAAAATCTGTACCATGGTTGAACCTATACCAGTCAAATGTGTGCTTATTTTAAGCGATAGGTTTAAAGACCCAATGGCAAGATATGTCCTAAGGTGACTTGAGAGTCATGGCATCGGGTTGATGTAAGTGTGCATGAGTTCTTTATTGCGTAAATTTAAAAAAGGTAGATTAAATGAAATAATCAAAAGCGTGGTTATAGGATAGCTTGGCCAGTAAAAAGCATGAATTAGAAAGAAACTACCTGCAAGACCTATCCATATTTTTAAAGCTAGTATTAGCTGTGTTTGTCGTAGACAGAATAGAAATAACAACGGAAGCAGGTTAAAGCTGACAATGAGCCAGAAATAGTCACTATGAATCAGGCGGTAGAATGTGGTATTGGCAGCAGGGGACCATGCAAGCCAATGGGCTGTTTGGTTGATATAGAAAAAAATATCTATCCATGTTGGGAAGCTGTAAAGTAGTGCAGTGAGAAAGGTTTTTTGTCTATTCTGGCGATACAGTGCCCATAAAAAACTATATTTCATTTGGATATTCTTGCTTTATTTTTTCAATAATTTAAGCATAAAAAAGCCTGACGAATCAGGCTATTTAAAAAATTATTTCGCAATTCGCCAGACGGCAAGCACACTTGCCAACACAATCAGAATCACCGACACAAACCACGGTGAAATAATGGCAATCGCCAGCAGAATCGCCATGATACTGCCAAACATCCAGCTACGTTTTTGCTGATGTTCCATTTGCAGGCGCATACTTTGTAATTCATTGAGCTGTTTGGCATGCCAGGCCGACTGGTTTTTTAAACCGTTTAAGCTGTCGATCATCAGGGTCGGTAAATCCTGCGCCCCTAACAGCAGATCCGGGATTTTCTGTCCCAGTTCTTTAAGGTTCTTTTGCGGATTCATCTGGGCCTTGATCCAGTCCGTCAGGATCGGTTTGGCCAGACTCCAGATATCCAGTTCAGGATACAGGTCGGTTCCTAAACCCTCGACATGCACCAAAGTTTTTAGTAGCAACATCAATTGAGGTGGAATTTCCAGATGGAAACGACGCGCGATGTCCATGACTTCAATCAGAATGCCGGCAAAGTCCAGTTCATGCATCGGTTTGGACACCATCGGCCCCACACTGCGGCGCATTTCACGGGCCAATGCATCCTGATCAGTCCCCGGTGGAATCCAGCCAGCCTGATGCACCACCTGAATCAGCTGCATAAAGTCACTGTTCATGACCGCCAGTAGCATGCGTGCTACGGTCATCTGGTCGTGTTTGGACAGTTCGCCCATAATCGCGCAGTCCAGCGCAATAAAACGCGGATTGGCTGGATTGATGGTTTCTACAAAGACATTTCCCGGATGCATGTCAGCATGGAAGAAGTTATCGCGGAAGACCTGAGTAAAGAAGATGGTTAGGCCTTTACGCGCCAGATCGGCACGATCCATGCCCAACCGGTCAAAGGTCGCGATATCTGAAATCGGCACCCCGGTAATGCGCTCGGCTACCAGCACGTCTTTGCTGTCCATGTAAATTTCCGGCACATACATCATGCTCGAGCCGGTAAAATGATGGCGCATACGGCGGGTATTGTCCGCTTCCAGCGTCAGGTCTAGTTCATTCAGAATGATCTGTCGATAATCCTGAATGATTTCCGACAGGTGCAATGCGCGGGCAGCTTCCAGACGTTTTTCCAGAAATTGACCGAGCCATTCCAGAATTTCAAAATCCTGCAAAATCTGCTGGCGAATATTCGGGCGGGTGACTTTAACCACCACTTCACGGCCATCATGCAGGGCAGCCGTATGCACCTGAGCAATCGAAGCTGCAGCCAGTGGCTGGGTATCGAAACGCGCGAATAGGGTATTTACATCAGCTTTCAGGGATTCCTGAATGCGCATCTTGGCCACGTCATTATCAAACGGCTTGACCCGGTCTTGTAGCAAGACCAGTTGCTGTAAAACTTCAGGTGGAATCAGGTCACGGCGGGTCGAGAGCAGTTGACCGAGCTTGATCGCCAACGGCCCCATTTCTTCTAAAGCCAGTTTCAGCTTGAGCGGATTTTTACGTTCACGACTGGACCAGGCAGCCGGATGCATCCGGATGAGGGACAGCACATGCCGGGATTTTTCTGGTAATTCTTCCGCAGGAAACAACGTGTCGAGTCGATAGTGCGCGGCGATGCGCCAAAGTTCGAGTAAACGTGAAACATGCGGAATCATAAAGCTGTGTACCTAGTCTTGAGTAGAATTGTTTGAGGCATCAATTTGAGCCTGAAGCTGATGGATTTTTGCTTCAACCCGATCTAAATTTTGATTCAGGATACGGGTGTCCTGATTCAGGTCATCCATTTGCCAGCGTGGGGCAAACAGACCACTGTCTTCTTTTAAGGCATCTTCAGCAAAGAATAATTGACTTTGCAGGGTGCGTTTTAGCTGCTTGGGCAGCAGTTGCAATTTGCCAATTTCATGCGCCAGCGTCGGGCCAATCCAGGGACTTAAGTGCGCTGCCAGATCCAGTTCCGCCTGTTGCATGATGCGCTGGATTTCCTGCAATAACTTGTAGTCGCCTTGCAATGGAATATTGCCGACTTCATCGGAAAGCAGCAGCTTGAGTAATTCCACCACATTGCTGACCTGCAAGGTTGCGGTCGCTTCAAGGACTGTCGCGGAACTTGCGTCAAATGGACGTTGTTCAAAGACCGAAGGTGTTTCGGTATGACCGGTTGCCGTTGGTTCCAGACGAACTTTGCCTTCATCAAAAAACACATCAACCGAAAGCTGCGGCGAGGCGATCACCACCCGCAGCATTTTGCCGGACAGGGCATTCAGCTGGATGCGGGTAATGGCATCCAGATCAATCACATGATGAATCACGCGTTCAACAGCACCGAGTGCCAGAATTGACCACATAGGCAAGGAACCTTAAAGTTTGAAACCGCGGTGAACCGCAACAATCCCACCAGTCAGGTTGTGATAGTCACAATTCTGGAAGCCGGCATTTTCCATCATACCTTTCAGGGTGCGCTGGTCCGGATGCATACGGATCGATTCAGCCAGGTATTTATAGCTTTCTGCATCATTGGCAATGATTTTACCCATGATTGGCAATGCCGTGAACGAATAAAGGTCATACAGCTTAGAGAATGGCTCAAACACTGGTTTAGAAAATTCTAGCACCAGTAAACGGCCACCTGGCTTAAGGACGCGGTACATCGCAGCCAGTGCCGCATCTTTATCGGTCACGTTACGTAGACCGAAAGAAATGGTCAAAAGATCAAAGCTGTTGTCTGCAAATGGTTCTAAGGTTTCGGCATTGGCCAAAACGAAATCGACATTGGTACAGCCCGCATCAATCAGACGGTCACGACCGACATTCAGCATGGATTCGTTAATATCAGACAGTACCACATGACCTGTCGGACCAACTTCACGGCTAAAGACTTTAGCCAAGTCGCCAGTACCACCCGCGATATCCAGCACATGCTGGCCACGGCGTACACCTGACATATTGATTGCAAAACGCTTCCACAGGCGATGAATACCAAAAGACATCAGGTCATTCATAATGTCGTATTTGCTCGCCACCGAGTGGAACACTTCTGCGACTTTCTGGGCTTTTTCTTCGCTGTTAACAGTTTGATAGCCGAAGTGTGTGGTTGAGCCGACGTTACCGGTATTGGCACCACGCGGCAGATTATATTTAGGCACAGTACCCGTCACAGGCGTGTCAGTCAGACGTTGTTCTAAGGATTGTTGCTGACCTTGCGGGGTGCCTTGTGGAAGGGGTTCAGTTAAGAATGGGCTCACTTTGTCTGTCTGTTGTGCCGACTCGGGGGTAGGGGTAGGCGTTGTATTTTCATTCGACATTGGAGTCACTCCTAACATATCAATCGGGTTAATCTTGCATTGTCTGCATCATGACAGATTCTAAAGGCTTATTCAGCAATCATGATGCAATTGTTATGAATAATATACAGAAAAATTCACGCTTGGCAGAAATACTCATCGGGTATTTACTGAAACGGTAGCGGATCGCCAGAATGTACTTTATCGATAATCTGGCGTTCGGTTGCCGTGAACGTGCGTACAAATTTTTCTGCCGATTTGAGTGGCTTCATGGCCAGAAAACCATCCTGCATAAATTCATACATCACCTGAAAGTTATATTTATTCGCCGCGCCTTTACACATTTTAAAGGCCGTATAGACCACAAATGAACGCATGTATTTATCCAGACTCATGCCGAGCTGATCCAGCAGAGCCAACTGTTTCAAGCGTGCTTCACCCTGATCCAGCTTCAAATAGGTCAGGCGCATCATCTCGTCAGTCAGCGGTTCATGCGGATGATAATCCTGTAATAACTGAATCGCGACCTGTTCATCCAGCTGTACCGCCAGAATAGCCAGCTCTACACCTGAGGTGCCGGTTTTAATGGCATTTTCCGGAATAACTTTTTCTGCTTTATGCGCATATTTCATCAGCCGGGCAATCTGTTCTGCCAGCGCATCAAATTCAGCACCGCCGTAGAGACGGTTCAGGAAATATTCGGACATCAACAGGTTTTGTTTTTCAGCAAAATGGGCGCGATGAGTGCGCTGCATGCGGACTTTCTGCCAGGCCTGCACATCCTGTAAACGGCTTAAAATGTCAGGCCGGGTGTGATAAGCCAGTTGATAATAATGCGCTAACAGATCATCGAGTACGGCAAGTTTGGACATGAGGCTTCAATTATGATTGGAGGATGCAAGAATCTTAGAGGCTGCCGGACAATCCTGCTATGACAAATTGAACAGAGATCGGGCATTTGTATGTCAATCTGTTGTTTAAATAGCCAATTTAATCGTGTGAAAAACGTTGCCAGAGCTATTTTTTCGCTGAAACTCCTCGCTATACTGCAAATAGAATAAAAGATCAGGGTTGAAGATACGTATGGAACAACCACAATTTCAGTTAATGGATGAAGATCAGCTGTCTGTCGAGCTGATTGATGCCCAATATAATTTAAAAAAGACCCGGGGCCAGAAAAATGCCAAAAGTCTGGTGATTCTGGTGAATGGCATTGAGCTAGCCGGCAAAGGTGAAGCGGTTAAACAGCTACGTGAATGGGTCGATCCGCGCTATTTGCGCGTGAAAGCCGATAAGCCTCAGCTAGCCGGCCCAAAGCAAACCTTGTGGCAACCTTATGCGCGTTTTATTCCAGCTGAGGGCCAGATCATGGTGCTGTTTGGTAACTGGTATAGCGATCTGCTCGGCAGTGCCATGCAAGCTGAAAGCCCGCTGAGTGATGCACAGTTTGATGAATATCTGCAAGAGATGCAGGCCTTTGAACAGGACCTGAAAAATAACCATGTGGATGTGATCAAGGTCTGGTTTGACCTGTCCTGGAAAGTCTTGCAAAAACGCCTGGATGCCATGGATCCGAGTGAAACTCACTGGCATCAACTGCATGGTCTGGACTGGCGCAATCGCAAAGAATATGACACCTTGCAGCGCCTGCGTCAGCGCTTTACCGAGGACTGGTTCATTATTGATGGCGAAGATGAGAAGCAGCGCGACCAGCAATTTGCCCAGTATATCCTGAGTGCCTTGAAACATTGTCCGGATCATCCTGCCAGAGCCAAGGGAAGATGGAAACAGGCCAAGATTCCCGAGCAGTTAAAACATCCTTCCAAGACTCAAGCCCAGCCAGAAGATTACAAACCGGAACTAAAAAAATTAACCGCGAAGGTCGCCAAAGCCATGCGTTCCGATTCGCGTAATGTGGTGATTCTGTTTGAAGGTATGGATGCTGCCGGCAAGGGCGGCGCAATCAAGCGAATTGTCAAAAAACTCGATCCACGTGAATATGAAATTCATACCATTGCTGCACCAGAAAGATTTGAGCTGAGCCGTCCCTATTTATGGCGCTTCTGGACCAAGCTGCAAACTGATGATGATATCTGTATTTTTGACCGTTCCTGGTATGGGCGGGTATTGGTAGAACGGGTAGAAGGATTGGTCAGTGCGGTGGAATGGCAGCGTGCTTATGATGAAATTAACCGTTTTGAACAGAGTCTGGTCAAGCATCAAACAGTGATTGTGAAAATCTGGCTGGCAATCTCCAAGGACGAACAGGCAGCACGTTTCAAGGCGCGTGAAGATACACCGCATAAGCGTTTTAAAATTACCGAAGAAGACTGGCGTAACCGGGAGCGCTGGGACGACTATCTGAAAGCGGCAGCCGATATGTTTGAACATACTTCGACCGAGGAAGCGCCCTGGCATATTATTGCGACCGATGATAAGAATACCGCGCGGGTCGAGGTGTTAAAGGCTATTTTAAAACAGCTTCAGGCAGAATAATCTGCCTGAAGTAAGAGTGTCTAGAGGGCTGCAAAAATTCAGCTCACCCGGATTTTAACCTTGCGCCACCTGTTTTTGCTGGATATTTTTAGCTGCACGGTAGCATTCCTCTACATGTGCTTCAGCAATCTTTTTCATGACAAAATAGCCCAGACTTGCCGCCACCAGTTGGCCGCCCAGCGGAATGAATTTTGTGACTTGCTTTGTGATCACTTTCGCTGCAACATTGTTCAAAGATTTTTTAACTGCCGTACGTGCGACCACCAGACCAGAAAATTCTACGCCGCGTTTACGCAACTCATTCCAGTGCACCTGACGGGTTTTTGGATCATAGACACTGATCTGGTCAGGCGCCAGGCCGAAGCGGGCATTGATCTCGGGAATCAATTGCGACAAGATACCGATATCAATGACCACGTCCATAAACGGCACTGGAATAACCGCAGCACCGGCAGAATAATAGGCGCGTTTTTTGGTGAGTTCCAGGCACTCGGCGCGGATTTGTTCTAAATCTAGGCTCGGATCGAGACGTTCAGGAATTTTATCTAATTTCATGGGCACTACCTAAGCTCTATGTTGTTTTTTTCTATTCAAGCATCTTTAAGATGCTTTTTTCAAAGAAATTTTTCGACTGAAGTGTGGTTTTAAAGTGTCATAGAGCGCTCGGGATGTATAGTAAATAATCTTTATCGTTTTGTAGTAAAAACCACATTCAGCAGTTCAGGGGAACCAATGGCCATTCATGTTATTCAGAGTCAACGTATTGATGTGCTTTTGGATAGTATGCTGCGTATTGTCAACCAGACTGCCCGGAATCCATTTGAGGTGTTACAAACCCGGCACTTTATTGTGCCATCTCCGGCAGTAGAAACTTGGCTGACCCAGAAAATTGCCGAGAAAAAAGGTATTAGCGCCAATACCCAGTTTCATCACCGGATTCGCGCCTTTCAATGGACTTCCTATCAGTGGGTATTGAATGCGCCTAAAGAAGTGGAGCAGGTCCGTGAAGCCAATATTCCGCGCATTATCATCAAATGGCGCGTGTTTCAGGCGCTACGAAAATGCATTCTGCCTGAACAGATTCCTTTAGACGTCGATCATCCGCTGTATTCTATTGTGAAGCGGATTTATGACAGTGCTGACCGGCTGGAGCAGGGTACAGAGAAGCAGCTGAAAAAACAGAGCATGCTGTACTGGGTAGCCGAGCAGGTGTCGCGTTTGTTTAGCCATTATATGGATTATCGCGGTTATTGCGCGCGTAACTGTCCTCCAAACAACTGTGGTTGTCCGAGTAACTGGTTAGAGTCCTGGGGGCAGGATATTGCGCTCGATATCGAGCAAATGATCTATAGCCCCAAAGATGAAAATGGTCATGAGATGCAGGTGGCGGATTTTGTCAAGATTCAGGCGCGTGAACTGGAAGCTTGGCAACGCTGGTTGTGGCAGCATGTATTTCAGGATGACTATGCCAAAATCCTGGAGATTGAACGCCTGTATTGGGAGCGGCTGGAGAATGCAGAAACCCGCGCCCAGGCTCTAAAACGACTACCGGCCCAGATTGTGGTATTTAGCCTGCTGGAACTGCCACCCAGCCAGCTGGATTTTTTACGCCGTTTGGGGCAATACATTGATATCTATATTTTTCACTTCAACCCCTCGCAGGAATACTGGGCCGACAGTGTCGATCCGGACTGGAAAGCCAGGTTTGATTTGCAGCGGGAAGAGCGCTTTATTCAGCGTTTTGAAAAGACCCGTCAACGTAAACCGAATGATGCGGAAATAAAAGACTTCAGGATCAAGCAGCTGAACTTTAATGCCGAAGACCGGGAATCGCGGCATCCGCTTCTGACCCGATTCGGCAAGCAGGCACGGGATCATTTTTCTCTACTCTCTAAACTGTCTTCGGGGGAAGAGGGTCTCTGGGCCGATGTCTTTGTCGATGAATATCAAAATAAACTGCTGGCCAAAATCCAGTCAGATATTCTGTATTTACTCGAGCCTGAACAGCATCAATATGCTTTAAGCCCTGACGATGATTCTGTACAGATTCATGTCTGTCATTCTTCATTACGTCAGCTGGAAGTCCTCAAAGAACAGCTGATTCACTGGCTGGTTCAAGGCACTGAAGAAGCGCCGCGTCAACCAAGTGATATTCTGGTGTTGACGCCAAGTCTGAAAGAACTGGAACCGGCAATTCGCAGTGTCTTTGCCCCGCCACCGCGTGAGCGCGAGACTGGTAGCAAACGCTTGCAGAAAGATAACCTGTATTTACCGATCCAGATTGCCGGGGTATCACGTCTGGATGTCAGCAATGCCTGGCGCGCGGTACTGGGCCGGATTCAGTGGGTACGGCGCCGTTTCAGTATTGAGGACTTTGCCGACTGGCTTAGCCTGAATGCGACCCAGCAACGTTATGGTCTGGACTATAGTCAGGTAGAACGGATGTTGCAGTTGCTGACAGATGCTGGCTTCAAGCGTGGACTGGACCAGCAGCATTTACAGCAAAGCCTCAGTGCAGGCGATGAGGATTACCGGTTTAGCTTTAAATTCGCGCTGGACCGTCTGGCGTTGGGTCTGGCGATTCCTGAACATACCCTGTTTCAGGACACCTTGAGTTATGCCAAGGTTCTGACCAGTGATTTTCCCTTGATATCCACCCTGATCCGGATTTATCAGGATCTGGTAGAGCGCCGTGACTGGCTGACTTTGCATGAAACCGGACAGCGCACGCCAGTCAAAACCTGGCTGGAATATCTGCGCGCCGATCTGAATGAATTTCGTGACGCTGGAGTAGAATCGCTCAAAACCGTTGCCGAGATTATCGACAAGCAAATGCGGATGCTGACCCTGGCCGATTATCATGATCAGGATGATCCACATGCCAGTCAGGAACTGGTGGCACTGAGTTTGCCTCTGCCTTATGTGCTGGAAGAAATTCAGAATACCTTGGAGATGCAGCTGGATCAGGCCGAACCGACCGGGCAGATTACCTTTAGCCAGATTGGCCAGATCCGGCCATTGCCTTATAAACTGGTGGTGATGCTGAATCTGGATAGCGGTAAATTTCCGAGCCGTAATCAACAGGTTCCGTTTGACCTGATGCGCAGCCTGAAGCCGCAACTCGGTGACCGTTCCCGTCTGGATGACGAGCAGGGCGCTTTTCTGGATGCCTTGCTGCTGGCACAGGAAAATCTATGGCTGTTCTATAATGGCTTTGATCTGGAGGATGGTGAGGCTCGCGATCCATCCACTGCCTTGCAGGAACTGGTTCAGCATATCGCGCTGATCTGCCAGTCTGAACAGCCGGATGCCGAAATCGATCCGATGGTGGATATTCATGGTCTGTCAGTCGCTCAACATATTCGGCAGCTTTATCATGTGCATCCCTTGCAGCCTTTTGATCCGGCCGGATTCGCAGATATGCAGACACCGCGCTATCAGGATCAGTGGTTTGCGGTAGCAGAGTATATTCGTAGTGCCGAAGGCAAGCGCAGCAGCTGGATCAATGCACATTATCCGGCATTGGAACAAAAAGAAATCCGGGTACTCAAAGGCGATGAATGGATCCGCGATATGATTTTCCCGGCACGTCTATTCCTGAAAAGTGTCGGGGTTTCCACGATTCGCTATGCCGATTTGCCGAGTTCCCGGGAACCCCTATTACTGAACAAGCTGGAACAGTATCAGGTACGGGATTTCCTGTTGCAACAAGAGCAGGAGATTGAGCCGAACCTGATGCTAGACCGTTTGCCAGTGGGCAAAACCCAGCAAGCCACCTGGCTGGGCAGCCAGCAGGAACAGCAGTTATTGCAAGAACGTTTGCTGCAGTTGGGTAAAGAACTGACGCCAGTTACCCAGCAATCCTGGCAGTTCAGTCCTGAACTGATCATTCATATTAACGTGCCTCAGGTTCCAAACAGCAGCTACTGGCTGAGTATGCAATCCTCTTCGGCCTCGGAAAAACGCCGTGCCCAGATCTGGCTGGAGTATCTGCTGTGGCTGGCTTACTTAAATGATGATGCACGCTCTCCAGAACTGGAGCGCATTGTCATTTTCAGTAATAAAACCCTGAAGTTTTCTGGCTTGAGTTCGAGCAAGGCACATGAGTATTTGCAGCTCTGGTTAAAGGCCTGGGAAATTGGTCAACAGCAGCCGCTGGTCTTGCCGGCAGAATTACTGATGAAAAAAGAATGGCAGTGGGCCGAGAATGAACATGGCAAAATGACTATTGTGGAAATGCCCGAATTGCTAAAGGCCTGGAACAACAGCTATGAGAGTGCCAAACCTTTGGCTTCGGATGAATCCAGTCTGCTGCATCAGGACTGGCAATTTATTTTGCAGGATCAGGATCCGGATCTGGCCTTGCAAAATTGCTGCCATGATTTTGCTCATGGCCTGTATGCGCCGATTCATCAACATCTGGAGTGGGTGAAATAGCCGTATGACTTTCTTAAAGCAGCAGATGCAAAAAGCCATTTCCACCAATCCGATTCAGGACATGAAGTTTCGGGGCCTACACTGGATTGAAGCCTCGGCAGGCACCGGCAAGACCTATACGCTCTCCAGCCTGATGGTGCGGATTTTTCTGGACCAGTATTATCCGCATCAGGTGATTGCGACGACATTTACCCGTAAGGCCACGGCTGAACTGAAAAACCGGGTACGGCTTCGCGTCGAGGAAACGCTGGCTTATATCCAGCGTCATCAGCAGCTCAATTCAGTTGAAATCGCAGCAAAAATCCAGAATGAAACCGATCCTTTATTTCAGCAGGTACTGAAAGATTATGGTTCACGGCTGGATTATGCCCGTCGCCGTTTACGTCTGGTGCTAAACCAGCTGGATGAACTGTTTGTCGGCACCCTGGACAGCTTTAGCCAGAAACTGTTACGTGAATTTGCCTTTGAAAGTGGCAAGATTGAACGTGCAGAACTGACCGAAGATCAGGATCTGTATATTCAGCAGCTGATTCATGATGTGCTGCGTGACTGGATTCAGCAGCAGCCGCAATATATGGTCAATCATCTGTATGTTCAAAATCTGCTGAAACCGGTGGAGCATTATACCGGGCTGGTGCGTGATGCCCTGAATTTCAGCAAGCAGCATTTCCGCAAGATCGAACTGGCTGAATGTGACCTGAACAAATTGGAAGCCTGCATCAGTCAATTAGTGAGTATTCAGGAGCATGATCTTGCCGTCATGCGGCGTTATTGTCAGGAAAGTCCGAAGTATTTTCACAAGAGTTTTTTGACCAAGTTAACCGAAATTTGTGAAAACTTTATGACCTGGAGCGCAGCCCTGAAAAATCAGGGTGGCATGAGTTTCTTTGATGCTGAATTGCAGCCGATTTTACTGAATCTGTGCCATTTGCGCCGCAAGAAAACCGATTTCCAGCCGACCACTCAGGTCTTTAACAAAAGCTGTCCGGATGCAGAGCAGCAGCTGATTTTGCAACATAGTCTGATCGTGGCAATTGATGCGCTGTGTGAGGTCAAACAGTATCTGGATGAGCAGCTGCAACAGCTTACGACCTATCTGGAATTTCATATTATTCAAAGTGTGCAGACCCGTTTGCCACAAACCTTGCAGCAGCAGGGTGAAACCACTTTTTCCCAGCAAATTCGTACATTGGCGGAAGCATTGCAAGGCCAGCAGGGACAGCGTTTTGCCCAGTTTGTACAGGCACGTTATCCGCTGATTCTGGTCGATGAATTTCAGGACACCAATCAGGATCAGGATGATTTGCTGGCCAAGATCTGGCGTGATGCCAACCGGGTGCAGTCCGGCTGCATGATTATGGTCGGTGATCCGAAACAGGCAATTTACGGTTTCCGTGGCGGCGATATGCTCACCTATAACAAGGCACATGCCGATGTGCTGCATAAACAGGGCCGCGAATATACCCTGATGCAGAACCATCGGTCAGTCAAACCACTCGTAGAAGTGGTTGATGCGCTGTTCCAGCGGCAAATGGATTTTGGCGAACAGGTGCAGTACACCTTGATTCAGGCCGGTAGTCGCCCGCATCCAGATCTGGTCGATATGGGCAGGATCAACCCGCAGCCTTTACGATGGATTCAGCTAGGTGAATCGGACCTGGAGGCAGACCAGGTGGCCTGGAAAATCCGTGCATTGCTGAATCAGTCTGCCCAGCAGCAACTGTACTTTCAGCAGCAAGAGCATCAGCAAAGCCTGAGCGCAGATGATATTGCCGTGTTGGGATTTGGGCATTTTGCTCTGGAACAGGTGAAGCAGCGTCTGCAGCGTATGGGCATTCCCTCCTATAAAGAATCCAAACAGAGCGTGTTTGCCAGTCCCATCGCTCAGGATGTCGCGGCCGTATTGACGGCGATTATGGATCCTTTCAATGAGGCCAAGGTCAAGCGGGCTTTACTAACCCGTCTGCTGGGCTTCAATCTGAAAAAACTGATTGATTTGCAAAGCCAGAGTGAAGGCCTCAGTCGCTATATTGCGGATCTGGATATAATTCGGGAAATGTGGTTTGAGAAAGGCTTTTTGACCGCCTGGAATTATGCACTGAACCTGTTTCAGGTCTGGACCAATCTGGTGGCCAGTCAAAGTCTGGACAATGAGCGGGTGGTGGTCAATCTGCGCCATCTGACCGAGATGCTGAGCCAGCAGAGTGAATATTATCAGGGGGCGCAAAAACTCTATCACTGGTATTTGCGCCAGCTTCAGTCACCTTCAGGCAAGGACAGCGAAAAAGAACGCAAGCTGTCTGGGGATCATGGGGTGCAGCTGATGACCATTCATGCCTCCAAAGGGCTGGAATTTAAAGTGGTGTTTTTATTGGGAGCAGATGCTGCTTTTGATGTGAATAAAGGCAATCTGAATTTTTCCCTGTCTGCGCCTGAACAGGACAACATCCTGGAACAATCCCGGGTGATTGCAGTCAATCACAAGAATTTGCATGAGCAGGCGATTCTGCAAAATGCAGCGCGTAATGCTGCCGAAAACCACCGGCTCTGGTATGTGGCGCTGACCCGTGCCAGTCACCGAGTATATGCCATGCTGCAGGATCAAAACGCACAGTCCGATTCGGGGCTGGCCTTCTGGCGTGGTCAGGGAGATCAACTGTTTCAACATGCTTTAAGTCTGGTCGAGCCGCCTCTGTCTCAGGAGCCACCGCGCCTGGTCGAGCAGTCGAACCATCATCAGGTCGACATGCGGGCGCAACCTTTGCCAGAGCGGCAGTTTTATCCGCGAACCAAAACCAGTTTTACGGCTTTGTCACAGCATCAGCTACATGGACATATCTTGCAGGACGATCTGGTCACGGCTTATGAACAGCCCGACAGTGCTGCCGATGAAATTCATTTTACCGATCTGGAAGAACAGCCAGCAGCCGTGCCCCTAGACTGGATTAGGCTGAATTTTCCTAAAGGTACAGTGGCCGGAACTTTCTTGCACAGCATTTTTGAACATATCGATTTTCAGGACAGCAGTTACTGGAATCTGGAAATCCGGCGCCGTTTTAAAAATACCGCACCGCAAATCTGGCAGGAACTGAAAGAAAAATTTGAACAGGCTTTTCATATACGTAGTGTACTGGAACAGGCCTTTTCCCTGCATTATCAGGCCGCTGTGGTGAATCTGCGAACCCTGTTTCAGGCCACAGCTCAGGCAGATTTCAAAGCCGAGGAATTGCGTCATAGTATGCAGCGCGTATTGTCCAGCCTGAACTATAAGTTATTGACCGGAATTCGCCTGCATGACCAAAGCAAAGCTTATCGCCAGCAATGGCAGCAGCTGTTTCACTCGGCACAACAGCTCGATCGTTCGGGTCTGCTAGAATTTTTAGGTCAGTTTCAGGTGTATTTCGATGGGCTGGAGGATGACTCCTTTATCCAGTTTTTTGAACAGGAAGTGGCCCAGCTCACACGCTCTGCAAGCACTGAATCGCTGAATGTGGACAGTATTTTCCAGACTGCTTTTGAGGGATTGCTGGACGAAATTACAGAAGATATTTTGCTGAATCTGATGCATGACTGGGTACATGACATTCTGGCTACTCCGATTCGGGCAGATTTTGCCTTGGCGCAGCTGGAGGTTAAACAGTATCTGTCAGAATTTCCTTTTTATCTGTCCTTGACCGATGCCCCTTTGCAGATTCGGCAAATCCATCAGCTTTTTCTCGAACATGACATGGTCATGAGCGATTTTAATGAGGCCAAATCGGCGCGATATCTGACCGGTTCCATCGATCTGGTGTATTTCGATGGCCAGCGCTACCATATTGCCGATTATAAAAGTAACTTCCTCGGCCCTGATCAGCAGCACTATAGTGCTGAGGCGATTCAGCAGAATATGAGCCAGTCCAGTTACTGGTTGCAGGCCGCTTTGTATCTGGTGGCGCTGCATCGTTATCTGAGTGCCAATATGCAGGGTTATTCGATCACACAGCATCTGGGCGGCGCAACCTATTTGTATTTGCGCGGGATGAATGGACAGGTCCAGCAAGGGGCTTATCATTGGCAACCGAGCCTGGAATTCATAGAAAAACTGGATCAAATACTGGGCTATTTTGAGCAGAAAAAATCAGCATGATTTTGCAGTTTTATAATATATATAGAGATTAAACAGAAAATTATCCTGTGGATAACTTTGAGGATAACTGTGTGGAAAATGAGCAGAATCACGTGTCGCAGCAACATTCCGATTTAATGGCCTGGATTGACTATTTGTGTCAGCCGCCGTTTAGTACGGCTACATTTGATCCGGCAGCAAAATTCTTGATTCAGCAACTGCTTGAGGCGATACAGGCAGGGGATAGCTGTATCGAAGTTGATCCTCAGCAGGTTGCCCTATTACATAATCTGGTTCTAGATCGCCGTCAGCAAAGTACAGGAATTGCACCATTTATTTGTGCAGATCAGCATTTATATCTGTACCGCTATTGGCAACTGGAACAGGCAGTAGCCTCACATATTGCTCGGATTAAAGCCCAACCGGTTGCCGCTATTGATTTATCCGAACGTGATCGCAATTTATTGTCAGATCCACAGCAAAAATTGGCACTGGAAATGGTTGCGCGGCAGGCGCTGAATATTATTAGCGGCGGTCCGGGTACCGGTAAAACCTATACCTTGGCGCATATGATTGCGGTCCTGCATGAAGCCTTGCCAAATATCCGGATTGCCATGGCAGCACCTACCGGAAAGGCCGCACAGCGCATGAAAGAAGCACTGCAAAAAGCCTTGCACAGTGAAGCGTTACAACAGTTTGAGCTAGAACAATTAAAACAGTTACAACCGGTCACCCTGCATCGCTTATTGGGTCTGGGCACTCGCGGACAGCCACGCTTTCATGCCAAGCAGCCTCTGCCTTATGATGTGATCGTGGTCGACGAAGCCTCGATGCTGGATTTAAACCTGTCACAGATGTTACTGGCCTCCGTACCGTCTCATGCACGGCTGATTTTACTCGGTGATGCAGATCAGCTGGCCTCTGTGGATGTGGGAACGGTATTGGCAGATTTACAGCAAGTAGCGACTCTGGAAGATAACCGGGTCAATTTAATCACCACGCGGCGTTTTGCGCCTGGAGCCAGGATTGGCGCAATGGCGGAGTTTATCCAGCAGAATCATCAGCCTTCTCACGTCTTGCAGAAATTTGAGCAGCAGATTGTGGCAGCCAGTGAGTTACAGGCGATCGATTTGGATCAGGTGAAGATCGACCAGTTGCAGTTACAATACCTGCTCGCTGGTGCCGAACAGACCGCGCATAATTTGAATCAGTATTATGACCAGCTGATGTATGGTTATCAGGCTTATGTACAGGCCATAAAAACAGAACGAAACTCAGCTGATTTTGAACACTATGTGCAACAGGTGGTCAAAACTTTTGATGATTACCGTATTTTAACGGCAATCCGTTCTGGTGATCTGGGGCTGCTCAAGATCAATCTACAGATTGAACAACGTTTTTTAGCAGCTCAAGGTCAGTTGAAACAGGGCGACTGGTATGTCGGACGACCCGTCATGATGAGCTATAACGACTATCAGTTGGGCCTGTCCAATGGTGATATTGGTATCTGTTTTTTACGTGAGCAATCTGGTCAACGTCAGTTTGAAGTGTATTTCCCGAGTCTGGAAAAATGGGTATTAGCCACCCGTTTACCTAAAAGTATTGAAACCGCTTTTGCGCTGACCATTCATAAATCTCAAGGTTCAGAATTTTCCCATACGGCAGTGGTGCTGGATCAATATGCAAAAAATTTATTGAGCAAAGAGTTGATTTATACTGCAATTACTCGAGCCAAAAAAGTGGTCAGTTTATTGGTAGATTATGATGCTTTTACACAAGCACTTTGTGTTAAAACTACCCGGAAAAGTGGTTTGAGCCAAAAAATCATTGAACAATCTAGTAATTTAATTGGCAAAAATAATCAAATCTTGTAGGTAAAAGCTTACAAGGATTCAGGAAATTGACGCATAGAGCTTTTGCTCGGTTTTTGAGAAGATTGGTTCTACAAAATAACTCAACACGGAAAGTTGAGCATAATCGCATAATGATAATAATAATGTCGGTAGACAGCGAACTTACAGTGAAGTAAGTGAAAGAGGAAACTTACAGCCGCTAAGCCTTGTAGTTTTGGGAGAGACTACAAGGCTTTTTTATATCCTGATTTTTTTATAGGAAGCTTGCTGGATTTTTACCCTAATTTCTTAGCAAAAATTTTCAGCTCTAGCCAGTAAACTTAAGTAAATAGCGTTAAATAAAACAGGAGCTGTGTAACATTATGCAAATTTTCACTTGGTGATGTACGAAATGGCTTACAGTAAAATGAGGCAAATACCTCTAGTTGTCTGGTGGGAATGTGGCAAAATCTACCACACAAGGAAGATGATTTTTCAACAGGATGTTTGAAAATAATAATAAGCGTAAAACGCCATAATAACACAATAAATAATAATGATAAGAGAAAGAACTACAGCGCCAAAAAGCCCGAGTTTACTCGGGCTTTTTTTATCCATTTTTATGGAGAGCAGCTGAAGATTCAAGCGAGCTAAAAGGTTTGTGGGCTTTTCAAAGGAGTTTCTAGATTTAATTCATTCTGGATTTATTTCATTAAAATAATGCAAAACCTGAATCTTTGAGGGACAAGAGTCATCAGATCTGAATTGCATCAATGAGCAGCCAAAACCATGCAAAAATCTGGATCTATTTTTGCAATTTGATGCGTTTTCCCTTAAAATATGCAACTTGCTGTAGTGATGCACGGCAGTCAAGGTTTTGAATTCTCATCACTTTGATTTTTATCAAAATATATAAGCATCTCGGAGAAATCGAATGGCTTTAACTAACGCAGATCGCGCAGAGATCATGGCTAAATTCGCTCGCGCTGAAAACGACACTGGTTCACCAGAAGTTCAAGTAGCTCTTTTAACTGCTCAAATCAATGATTTACAAGGTCACTTTAAAGAGCATAAACACGACCACCATAGCCGTCGCGGTCTAATCCGTATGGTTAACCAACGTCGTAAGCTACTTGACTACCTTAACGGTAAAGACCACGGTCGTTATGTAGCATTGATCGGTGCTTTAGGTTTACGTCGTTAATTCGATTTAAACTTTATTTTCGGGTGTATTGCATGCTTTGTGCTGTATTACTGAAAACTAAAGTCGGCTTAGCTTTGCGCTAAGCCAGTGGAAGGGGCGAATGTTTCGCTCCTTCTTTGTGTTTAAAAATAGTATTTAATCTGGTGAGGTCGGCTTCTAAGCTTTGTCATTTACTCGTCCATATGGTCATGAATGCCAAACCTTAGGGGTCTCCACTAGAATAATTGTTCACAAGAACTAGGAAAAAATAAAACATGTCAATGTTTAATATTATTCGTAAAGAATTCCAATTCGGTCAGCACAACGTTATCCTGGAAACAGGTCGTGTTGCCCGTCAGGCAAACACTGTTGTGATTACCATGGGCGGCGTACAAGTACTTGTTGCTGTTGTGGCACAGCCTAAAGCAAAAGCAGGTCAAGATTTCTTCCCATTAACTGTTAACTACCAAGAAAAGCAATATGCTGCTGGTCGTATCCCGGGTGGTTATGGCAAGCGTGAAGGCCGTCAGTCTGAAGCTGAAACTTTGATTTCACGTCTGATTGACCGTCCAATTCGTCCGTTGTTCCCGGAAGGTTACTTCAACGAAATTCAAGTAACAGCCACTGTTATTTCTTCTGATAAAACAATGGATGCTGACATTGCTGCAATGTTAGGTACATCTGCTGCATTGTCTATCGCTGGTACACCTTTCCGTGGTCCAATCGGTGGTGCGCGCGTTGGCTTAATCAACGGTGAATACATCCTAAACCCGAACCTTGAACAACTTAAAGAGTCTGATCTTGATCTTGTTGTTGCGGGTACTGAAACTGCAGTATTGATGGTTGAATCTGAAGCGAAAGAGCTTTCAGAAGACCAAATGCTGGGCGCTGTTTTGTTCGGTCATGACGAAATGCAAATTGCGATCCAGGCGATCAAAGAATTTGCTGCAGCTGCAGGCGCGGTTGAATCAACTTGGGTTGCTCCAGTTAAAAATGAAGAACTTCTTGGTAAATTGAAAGAAGCATTCGAAGCGAAAATCTCTGAAGCGTACACGATTGCAGTTAAGCAAGACCGTTATGCGGCACTTGACGCGCTTTATGCAGAAGCAGTTGCACAGTTCGTTCCTGAAAATGACGAAACGGGCATTGCAGAAGAAGTAAATGAGCTGTTCGAAGACCTTAAATATCGTACTGTACGTGACAACATCCTGTCTGGTAAGCCACGTATCGATGGTCGTGATACTAAAACTGTTCGTGCAATCGACGTACAAGTAGGTGTTCTAGATCGTGCACACGGTTCTGCATTGTTCACACGTGGTGAAACTCAGGCCTTGGTCACAACGACTTTGGGTAATACACGTGATGCGTTGATGGTTGATACCCTTGCAGGTACAAAAACTGACAACTTCATGTTGCACTACAACTTCCCTGCATACTCTGTAGGTGAAACAGGTCGTGAATCTGGTCCTAAGCGTCGTGAGATTGGTCACGGTCGTTTGGCACGTCGTGGTGTTCAAGCAGTTCTTCCTGCGGCTGATCGCTTCCCGTACGTGATCCGTATCGTTTCTGACATCACTGAATCAAACGGTTCGTCTTCAATGGCGTCTGTATGTGGTGCTTCATTATCATTGATGGATGCTGGTGTTCCACTTAAAGCGCCAGTTGCAGGTATTGCGATGGGTCTAGTGAAAGAAGGCGAGCGTTTCGCAGTTCTTTCTGACATCTTGGGTGATGAAGATCACTTGGGCGACATGGACTTTAAAGTAGCGGGTTCTGCAAACGGTATTACTGCGCTACAAATGGACATCAAGATCGAAGGCATCACTGAAGAGATCATGGAATCTGCATTGAACCAGGCTTATGCGGGTCGTATGCACATCTTGAATGAGATGAACCAGGTGATTTCACGTGCGCGTCCTGAAATTTCGATGCACGCACCGACCTTCCAGGTGATCAACATCAACCCGGATAAAATCCGTGATGTGATCGGTAAAGGCGGCGCGACCATTCGTGCAATTACTGAAGAAACTAAAGCGGCGATTGATATCGAAGATAACGGTACAGTTCGCGTATTTGGCGAAACTAAAGCGGCTGCGCAAGCTGCAGTTGCCAAGATTCAGGCACTTACGGCTGAAATCGAGCCAGGTACAATTTATACAGGTAAAGTGATTCGTATTGTTGAATTCGGTGCGTTCGTAAATATCCTGCCAGGTACTGATGGCTTACTTCACATCTCTCAAATCTCAAACGAACGCATTGCGAACGTGGCAGATGTATTGAAAGAAGGTCAGGAAGTAAAAGTACAGGTTGCGGATGTTGATAACCGTGGCCGTATTAAATTAACGATGAAAGACATCGAACAAGTTTAATTCTTAAAAATATTCACATGGGAAAATTCATGTGAATAACAATAAAAAAGCCCTGAGCTTGATCAAAGTGTTTATTTTGGCTGGCTCAGGGCTTTTTTTATGCTTCAGTATTGGTCTGAATGTGGTGTTCAGTTGATCTCAGGTTAAGGGATCTGCTTCAGAGCTTTTTAACAGACGGTAAATTTCATCTTTTAATTTCAGTTTTTTACGCTTGATCGCCTCAATATCATTGTTGATATGATTGACTGGATCAAGTTCAAGCTGGCTGATTTCTTTGTCCAGCTCATTATGTTCCTCGAATAACTTGGCAAAATAGGGATTTTCCTCGCGAAGTTGCACAATCAAGTCGCGGTATTCGGGAAACATGTATTTGATTTTCTTATTGCAATCTTTGGTTTTCATAGGGATTCTTATACTCTAATCATAAAATTAAATATAAATATGTTCTGATCTGCACTGAAAAATGCAGATCAATAGAACATGAAAAGGATTTACTTGAAGTGCAAATGTTTGACCTCGCGGCGTAACTCCTGCACCTCATCAATGAGGTCGAGCATCATAGCAACGGCGCTAAATGAGGCATCAAAATCACGTTGCAGGCGATAGGCGCGTTGTGCACGCGAGATATCTTCGCCGAGGAAAGTGCTGGTCGGGGTTGTGGAACGATTGGGTAAAATTCCATGTTCAATTAACTGCATGACCCATTCGGGGCTTTGTCCACATGCTTCTGCAAAGTGGATCAAGTCAAATGAACGATCGTCCATAATTTCTGAGGGGGTATAACCGTGGGAAAAACTTTCTTGGTACTGAATCGTAGTCATGGGTCTACTCCTTAAACAGCCAAGTGTGCAAAATCCGGAGAGTGGGAAGGTGCTAAAATAGAACGCTTTCCAACCCTTGGACCTGCAGACTCAGAGTGATGACTCAAATGATCATGAGTGAAGAGTCGGGATGTGCTGGTAGTTGATGAATCAGTCGGTCTGACCGGATCTTTATCAGCAGGATGCGAGGCAAAGAAGGTTAAAGCTGAAGTGGTTTTTATAATTTTATGTGTTATCGACAAAGCGTATTCAATCACTTTCCTGTGTTGAATAGAGGGTGCCATATCAGGGCTGCAAAGCAGACCAAAGGGCAAAATTGAACGAGGCTGAAGATTGATCATCATAAATGGATAAAAAATAACCGTCTTCGATCCATTATTATGACTTTACTTGCCCCAAAACAGTTTTTATTTGTACCTTATTGTTTCAAATCATGACAAAGAAAAAAGCCCCTGATATAGGGGCTTTGAAAATCTTTCTGAAATTAATATTTTACCCAGGTTACACTGCGGCCAATTACCGATACCCCCACATAACCACGCAAGGTCAGACGTTTACCATTAGCACTTAAGCGTGCTTTACCTTTGTAAACTTTGCCACTGATCGGATCAAGCACTTTGCCATCATGGTATTCACGTGGCTTTTTCGGATCTGCCTTAAAATCCCAGATAAACGGCAGGCCTAGAAAAGGCTTGTTCTTAAGCTGACCTGGACATTTATGACAAATTCCCATTTTTTCTGCGCCAGGCAAGCTGCGTGTTTCGACAATCACTCCTTCATAACTGCCATCTGCTTTCTTGCGAATTTCCACATCCGCACGAGAATAACCCGATTGATCATCGATGGTTTTCCATTTACCCAATAACGGATCTTCATAGGCAAAGGCCAGGCTAGAGACTGCGGCCAAACTTATCCCCATTAGTAGAGTATTCAATAATTTTCTCATAACATACCTGTTAAATTGATGATGTATTCATTTTAGAATTATTGCTCTAATTTATTTTAAAAGCATAATTAAATCAAGAGTATGAACTGTGCGGTCTTTCTCATAATTTTTTGAAAATGATGAATATTCAGGTTTTGTTAGTGTGAATAATTTTATAATTTAAAAGGGATTCTTAGATTGGATTTACAGGAGAGTTTGATTCAGGAGGTAGACAGGTTTTCTACTGTAGGGGAATACGCTTTGTTGAGCTCAGTCACCTAGATTTTAAAACATAAAAAAAGCATTCCTGGGAATGCTTTTAAACTTAAGGATTCGAACTGCTTAGCTCAGGTGTTTACCAAATAGGCCCAAGGCTTCTTCAGCAGTAAAAGTATATTGGCTATTACAGAACTGACAGTCCATCTCGATCGGATTCTGGAATTCCAGCGTTTCACGGATCGACTCTATTCCGATTTGCTGTAAAGCGACTGCACAACGCTCTTTAGAGCAGGTACAACCAAACTTCAACACTTCCGTATCTGGCAGACGCACTTCTTCTTCGTTATATAAACGGTACAGAATATCAGTGGCTTGCAAACCGACTAACTCTTCAGTTTTTAGAGTCTCTGTGAGCATGGTCAGACGTGGCCATAGATCTTCATCTACCCGGCGTTGTTCTTCTTCACTATTACGTGGTAACAGCTGAATCAATAAACCACCTGCACGCTGATGGTCGCTCGCCAGCACAATGCGCGTTGGAATCTGTGCAGACAGGTCATAATACTGCATCAGACAGCCCGCCAAATTTTCTTTATCAAGGGGTACAATCCCCTGATAACGCTCGCCAAATTCTGGTTCGATATTGATGAACAGAACCGGAGAGGTGAGTGACTTCAACACGGTACTGCTGTCTTCACCGACCAGAAAGTGCGGATCTTCTTCATAGTCAGCCAAAGCGCGAACTTCACCCAAATGGTTACATTCAGCCATAGCCCATTTAAATGTGCCTGATGCCTGAATTTGCAGGCTGATACGCCCTTTAATCTTCAAGGTGCTGGCAAGCAGTGCAGTGGCACTGAGCATTTCACCTAGCAGGATTTTAACTGCAGGTGCATAGTCACGTTGCGCTAAAATGGTTTGTAAAGCTTCTTCAAGATGCACCACTTCACCACGAACAGGGCTATCTTCAATAAAAAAGCGTTGGCGTAAATCAGACATAAAATTCTCCATAACCCTGCTTTAATAGTGTCATTATTGTAAAACACAAGTTAGGACAGTTCATCTCTTAACGTATCAATTCCTGCGCCGTTTGTATCCTGTTGCTGCGGTGTATCCTGTTTTTGCACTTTATGGCGTTGATCCTGGGCAAACAGATGCTCCAGTTCGGCTAAACTGCTCCGCTGATTTTCATAATTTGGATGTTCATCCGGATCCAGATGATATTGGCTATTCAGCAGTTTTTCATCCTGTTCACGGAAGTTTTGAATCTGTTGCTGGCTATTTTCGAGGTCAGGATTGAGCTGGTTTAGTAAGGCCTGACTGAGTTCTAAAGCTGAAAGATAAGTTTCACGCCAGATGTGTTTCACGCCCAAATCCTGCAATAAATGCACATGATGCCGGTCACGGGCACGTATCCATAAACAGATTTCAGGATAATTCAGCCGCAGATGCCGTACGACCAGCATTGAGTCTTCAATATCGTCAATCGCTACAATCACCTGTTGTGCTGTAAAAATGCCGGCCTGTATCAAGGCTTCCGGCTCTGTTGCATCTGCCTGGTAGAAAGGAATATCGTACTGCGCCAGAAGTTCAGTGGCTGGCACAGTGCTATCCATGACACTAAAGGCATGTTGCTGTTGCAGTAAAATCCGGGCGATGATTTGCCCGAAGCGGCCAAAGCCAATCAGCAGAATCGGTGTACTGGTTTGAGGATTGGAATCGGTTTCAAAGGTTGCCGCCAGATGATTGTGACGATCCAAACGCGGTAAAATCTGGCTATGCAATAACCAATAAAATGCGGGGGTCAGCAGCAAGGAAAAACTCACCATCCAAAGCAAGGGGGACAGTAGATTGGCCGTAATAATCTGGTCGGATACCGCAATCACCAGTGCCAGTAAGGCAAACTCGCCGCCTTGCGCCAGACTGGCTGCCAGCAGAGTACTATTGCGCCAGCTATTTTGATGATAACGCGCCAATGCCAGGTTGATTGCAAACTTGACCAAGATTAAAGTGAGGGTGCCGCCGAGAATGATCCAGGGGAAATTGCGTAGATCAGGTAAGTGCAGTGACATGCCCAGACTGATGAATGCCAGGCCCATCAACAAGCCCTGAAAAGGCCGAATCGTGCTTTCTACTGCAGGCCGGAAATCTGAATCTGCCAGTAAAATTCCGGCAAATAAAGCACCGAGAAATAGATTTAGGCCGAGGGTATTCATCAATACTAATAATGCCAGGGTCACCGCAATCGCCACAACCGCATGCAATTCGTGACTGCCACTTTTAGCAATCCAGCGATACAACGGCTGCATCAGGTAACGATTACACAGGAACAGACCGCTCAACGTCGCGATGAGGGCAGCAAAGTAGGCCACCCCATGTTCAGTCGAGCGAATCCCGGCAAATAGGGGAATAGCTGCAATCACCAGAATGGCCAACAGGGAATGAACCAGCAGGATCGAATAGGCTTGCTGACCATAACTGGTGGCGAACTGTTCCTGATGATTGAGATGTTGAATCACCAGAGTCATGGCAGACAAACTGCCGGCGAGTCCAATTACAATGCTGGCAAGTAGGCTTTGCTGAAGGAAAACCCAGGCCATGAGCGTAAAAATCAGGGCGCTGATTAGTACCTGTAAAGCAGCTATCATCCACAGGGATGGATTAATCTGGACAATGCGTTGCGGTCTGAGTTGCAGACCGATCCAGAACAACAATGCCATCAGGCTGACTTGCATGAAACTACTCATGACTTCGGGTGCCTGAATCAGATGCAAAAGGCTTGGACTTAAGATGATCCCTGTTAACAGATAGCCCAGCACACTTGGCAATCTGAGCCTTTTACTCAGTGGCACTATCAACAGTGCAATGACCAGAACCAGTGTTATTTGTAACAGTATCGACATTTTCCTGCCCTAAATTTATTCTTGATCCAGACTGGGAGTCTTGTATTCCAGACCGATCCTCAGGCGCAATATCTTTTAGCTCAGTTCCTGAGGGTCGATGTCTAGCGTGAGCTTCATGCTAGAAGGTTTGTCCTGCAGCATGTTTTGCCACCAGCTGCGCACATAGTAATGCAAACGTGGACGATCCGCTGACAATAGCACCATATGTGACTGATAGCGTCCGGCCTTACGTTCCATTGGCGCAGGAATTGGTCCCCAGATGTCCAGCGCCAGATCAGGATATTGCCTGAGGAGTGCTGCATGTTTCTGTAAGAATTCGGTATTTTGTGCCTGATCCTTGGATTCACAGCGAATCAGGATGGCATAACGATAGGGCGGCATCTGGGCGATCTGCCGTTCTTTTAAGGTCTGCTGGGCAAATACGCGATAATTTTCATTGACCAGCGTATTCATTAGGGCATGATCAGGTCTGAGGGTTTGTAGATAGACATCACCCTTGTGTTCACCACGTCCGGCACGGCCTGCGACCTGTACGATCAGCTGCGCAGTACGTTCGGTTGCACGGAAATCCACACTCAGCAGACCGGAATCGATATCCAGAATCGCCACCAGCGTCACATAAGGGAAATGATGGCCTTTGGCCAGCATCTGGGTGCCGAGCAGAATCGCCGGTTCGCTTTTCTGAATCTTGTCATAGATTTTCTGCCAGCTGCCGACCCGACTGGTAGAATCGCGATCGACCCGAATCACCTCAAAATCCGGAAAGAGTTCATTCAGATGTTCTTCGACTTTGCCAGTGCCCATACCCAGTGTAACCAGTTCCTGATGCTGACATTGCGGGCAGTGTTCCGGCATCCGGTGAATAGTGCCACAGTGATGGCAATGCAGATGCTGATAAGGCTGGCGGTGTACAGTGAAGTTGGCATCACAGTGCGGACATTGCGCCTGCCAGCCACAGCTCCCACAAAGCAGAACGGGGGCATAGCCACGGCGGTTTAAAAAAATCAGTACCTGTTCCTTTTTCTCCAGACGCTTTTTGATGTCCTGAATCAATTGCAGGCTAATCCCATGCTGCTTCTGTGCGACTTTTAAATCCAGAATATGGATTTTGGGCATCAAGGCCGTGCCGGCACGCTGGTTCAGCTGCAGTGCCTGCATCTTGCCATGTTGCACCAGCGCATAACTGTCAATGCTTGGTGTGGCTGACCCTAAGATTACCGGACATTGCTGTAAATGGCCGCGGTACAGAGCGACATCTCGGGCATGATAGCGGAAGCCTTCCTGCTGTTTAAAGGACAGGTCATGTTCTTCATCCAGAATGATCAGGCCCAGATTCGGCATTGGCGTATAAATGGCGGAACGTGTACCGAGTACGATTGAGGCTTTGCCGGTTTCTGCCGACTGCCAGGCTTGTAGCCGTTTGGAATCATTCAGCCCGGAATGCAGCAGCGCAATATGGCAATGAAAACGGGACTGAAAACGGCTAATAGTTTGCGGCGTCAGGCCGATTTCCGGTACCAGTACCAGCACCTGTTTGCCCTGTTTCAGTACCTGCTCCATGATTTGCAAATACACTTCAGTTTTACCGCTGCCGGTCAGACCATCCAGTAAAAAAGCCTGATATTGATTGCGATATTTTAATACCTGTTCGACTGCATGTTTTTGTTCAGGATTGGCCGTTAGCGGCATCTGTGCCAGTTGCATCGGCTGCGGACTGAAATCTTGTGGCTCCAGCACACAGGCGCAAATCTCTTTTTTCTCCAGCGCTTTTAAGGTCGCGGTTTCAATCCCGGCCATGTTGAGCACAGTTTCAGTTGTTCCGACCGGATGCAGTTTTAAAATCCGGTAGGCTTCCTGCTGCTTGTCCGAACGGCGTACTTTGGCCTCGGCATTAGTGTCCAGGAGCTTCCAGGTACGGGCCAGCAGGTTGTAAGGCTTACCCTGACGCAGCAGGGTCGGCAAGGCACTGTGGACGACTTCACCGATCGGGAACTGGTAATACTGCGCTGACCATGTCAGCAAACTTAAAACTTTGGCATCTATAATGGCTCGTTCATCGAGCAGTTCGGTCACAGCTTTAAGCTTAAAGCGTGGATCGAGAGGAGTGTCTGCGGACAGTTTTTCGATAATCACCCCGACCAGATTCTGCCGACCAAACGACACCAGTACACGTGTGCCAATCTGCGCTTGTTCAAATTGTTCTGCACTCATTGTGTAATCAAAACAATCAAATACATGCACAGGTACAGCAACGCGTACGCGATAAAGTGGACTGGAATCGGTGTGAGAATTTTGCATATCTTGGGGTGGAAATCCTGAAGAAATTTCGTCGTGCTTAAAGTTCGATTATGTTAGAGTGAGCAGATAATTTATATCAAAGAATATGAATGATTTCGGTGGTCTGACGCAACAGCGTTGAGCAAAATTTTGGAAAATTAGAGCATTACAATGCCTGCATATCAGTTTATTGCGCTTGATGCTTCAGGAAAGCAGCAAAAAGGCGTGCTGGAGGGGGATTCTGCACGTCAGATCCGGCAACAATTACGGGATAAAGCACTTATTCCGGTCTCTGTTGATCCTGTTGAAAAAAAAGACCAGCATCATCGTCGAAAATGGTTTGAAAAAAGCATCACCGCCTACGATCTGGCTCTGATGACCCGGCAGTTATCCGTGCTGGTCGCTGCTGCAATTCCGCTAGAAGAAGCCATCCGCGCCGTCGGCAAGCAAAGTGAAAAAGTCCATGTACAAAACCTGCTAATGTCGGTGCGCTCCAAAGTGCTGGAAGGGCATAGTCTGGCGCAGGGCTTGCAACAATCCGGACGTTTTCCCGAGCTGTATATTGCCACAATTGCCGCCGGTGAACGTTCCGGGCATTTAGACCTGATTCTGGACCAACTGGCAGACTATACCGAAAACCGCTTTGCCATGCAGAAAAAAATCCAGGGTGCGATGGTCTATCCTATTATCCTGATGCTGATGTCCTTTGCGATCGTGATGGGGCTGATGACCTATGTGGTGCCAGATATCGTCAAGACCTTTGACCAGAGTAAAGATGCCTTGCCGTGGATTACCGTGGCCTTGATGAAAGCCAGTGATTTTATCCGCATTGCCTGGCCATTTTTATTGATCGGTGGGGCTTTGGGGATTTTCCTGTTGGTCCGGTTTTTAAGAACCACCGCCGGGCATTATGCCTTTGACCGTCTGACCTTAAAATTACCTTTATTCGGCAAATTGTCACGCGGGATTAATGCCGCACGTTTTGCCAGTACCTTATCTATTTTGACCCAGTCTGGCGTGCCGCTGGTCGATGCACTGCGCATTGGTGCTGCAGTCAGCAATAACTGGGTAATCCGTGATGCGGTGAATCTGGCAGCGGAAAAAGTGACCGAAGGCGGTAACCTGGCAACCCAACTGGAACGCAGTGGTTATTTCCCGCCGATGATGGTACAAATGATCAGAAGTGGCGAGGCATCCGGTGAGCTCGACCGAATGCTGGAGCGTGCTTCACAGATGCAGGATCGTGAAGTGACCACCCTGATTTCAACTTTACTGGCTTTGCTGGAACCTTTAATGCTGGTCCTGATGGCCAGTATTGTTCTGATCATTGTGATTGCGGTCATGCTGCCAATTGTGAATATGAATAATATGATTTAAACAGAAGCCAGTTAGAATTTTGCTGTGATCAAGATTCAAGTGGAAATTCTGAATGATGCAAATAAATGAGAGAGATTGAATGAAAAGGAATCAATTAAATAAACAGACAGGCTTTACCTTAATCGAAGTCATGGTGGTGATTGTTATTCTCGGTGTGCTTGCTGCGCTGATCGTTCCGAACGTGATGGGACGCGGTGAAAAAGCCAAAGTAGATACCACCGTGATCAAGTTGCAGAGCATTGCAGGTTCACTGGATCAATACAAGCTGGACAATGGCAAGTATCCAAGTATGCAGGAAGGCGGTCTGGATGCATTGGTGAATCAGCCAGCGACTGCAAAAAACTGGGTGCCAGGCGGTTATGTCAAGGGCGGTTTTCCAAAAGACAGCTGGGATAATGAACTGCAATATGTGATTCCGGGCACCGATGGCCGCAGCTTCGATCTGTATTCATTTGGTGCAGATGGTCAATCGGGTGGTGAAGGAACAGATGCCGATATTTATTATCAGCCTTAATTGAGAATCGTTATAAATTTTCGATAGATAGAATATATCACTTCACTGAATAGGCTATTTCAATACGAAGTGAAGTGATAATAACTATTAATTATTAAATATAATGTAAGTTAATGATATTTATAATAATGAAATAATAAAAACGATATGCGAGTTATAATAAGAATTATTCCCATATTTATCTATTACAATTCTCGTAAAATATGAATAAACATACACTTTCTATTTATTTAAAAAAGCTCATAATGATCTAAATGGCACTTGACTCGCCAACGGAGAAGCACATGAAAGCATTTATCTTGGGAGATGAAATCAATCAATTTCATTGGTCGATGCTGAAATCTGTTCTTCTGGTTTTAAGCATGTTGCCGATCAGTCAGGGTATTTTCCATTTATGGCAGAGCACCGAAGGCAGCAGCCAGATTATGGTGGCTTTTTTTGCTATCAGCTTGATGAGCAGTTTATTGGCCCTGTGTTTCTGGTCAGCATTAAATGCGAGTGTAATCCGCATTCAAGCCGAACAAGGTTCAGCATTTGAGCAGACATTGGTTAACCTGTATCGTCATGTGCCGATGTTGTCTCTTGCCAGTATGGTGTGTTATCTGGCTATACAGTTTTAAGTTTTAAAGAGATAAAAAACCGAGGCTGTGACCTCGGTTTTTTATTGCCTTGAGTGTTCTTCGCTTTCATAAAGGGAGGTGAGGAGGGATTGATAAGGTGCTATATTCAGGAATCCCCTAAATCCCTCTTTGTAAAAGAGGGACTTGAAGAAATTATCTTCTTGACTTAAAGCTGACATCCACTTTACGTGGACGGAAGCGCCATCCAATAAGCAAAAGCAGAACTGAGAAGATCATCACTGGCCAATCACTGAGTTTCATATACAGCGTTTCGCCCTGCATGGCTGGAAGTTCACCACGTAATACCGCTTCCTGATCCACCGGGGCTTTTTTCACGATGTGGCCATTGTGGTCAATAAAGGCGGTTACACCGGTATTGGTGGCGCGAATAAACCAGCGGCCATTTTCTTTAGCACGCATTTGCACCATTTGCAGATGCTGTAATGGTCCTGCCGTGCCGGTAAACCAGGCATCATTAGAGACGGTCACCAGAAAATCACTTTGGCTGGCATTGCGACGGGTCAAATTCGGGTAGGCCACTTCATAGCAAATTGCAGAACCCAATGGATGATTTTTCACATTCAATGGTTGCTGATGGTCTGCACCCCGGGTAAAACCGCTCATGGATGGATCATTCTGCAGACCTGGCAATACCCAGCTCAACCAGCCTGATAAGGGAATATATTCACCAAAGGGAACCAGTCGTTGCTTCTTGTATAGGCCATCGGATTCATCGCCACTGGCCATAATACTATTGTAATATTTTGGATAGCCCGCAGTCTGCGATTCGGCTAAATCCCAATATGGAATGCCGGTCACCCATGCAGTGCCTGATTTTTCAGCTTGTACTTTCATGGCCTCCAGAAAGGCTTCAATATCAGTCTGGAACATGGGAATCGAAGATTCCGGCCAGACGATCAGATCACGGCCCCATTCGGTTTTACTCAAATTGGCATAAATCAATAAGGTCTTCACCTGATATTCAGTTAGCCATTTCAAGTCTTGCGGAATATTGCCCTGAATCAGGGAAACCGTTAAAGGCTTTTGATTTTTTTGCTCAACAAACGTCAGCTGTGCTGCGCCCCAGGCACCGAGTAATAAAACTGCCGAAGGAATAGCCCAGAACAGGCGTCTATTCAGAATTTCAACCAGTGCACAGGCCAGAATGATCACCACGAAAGACACCCCGAACACCCCGAATAAAGGCGCATAAGCATCCAAGTAGCGTTCGGTAAAGGCATAGCCAGCAAATAGCCACGGGAAACCGGTAAAGACCCAAGTCTTGGACCATTCAAACAGCACCCAGAGCGGGGCAAAGGTTAAAGGGGTTTCCGGGAAAAAGCAGCGATAGACAAACGTTTGAACGGCACTAAACAGGCCCATCACCAGTGCCATGATCAGGATCATTACAACGCTGAGAAATGCACTGGTATCGCCATAGACATGAATCGAGGTATAGAGCCAGAATGCGCCGACAAACCACAAGCCAATCCCGTAAGCCCAGCCAATGCCAAAAGCCTGTTTTGCAGTACGTCCGCGCAGGCAGGCATAGAGCAGTGCCGGAGACAGAATGGCCAGCCACCAGTAATGATAGGGAGCCAGTGCCAAACTAAAGATGGCACCTGCAAATAAGGCAATTAAAACAGGATAGATCAGCGGCAAGGTTTTTTGTTGTTGAGACAAACTCAACAGCTTATCGAAATACGCTCTCATTGGCGCACGGCTCGAATTAGGTGAATCGAGCGTGAATCTGCCTCAAGAATGGTAAATTGCCAGTTTTCCAGTTCAATGGTCTGACCTTCAAGATCACTCACCAGACCAATTTCCTGTAATAACAAGCCGCCCATGGTTTCCACTTCATCATCAGGGAAAGTCGCATCCAGCATATTATTGAAATACTCAATTGGGGTCAGCGCTTGTACCACCCAGGTATTGGCCGTAGTCGGATCATTGTCCGGAACAATGTAGTATGCTTCTTCATCAGCATTGTCATGTTCATCTTCAATTTCACCGACAATTTCTTCCAGAATATCTTCCAGCGTCACCAGACCCGAAGTCGTACCGTATTCATCAATCACCACCGCAATATGCGTCTGGGTATTCTTTAACATGCGCAGCACCTGATCGGAGCGGGCGCTTTCTGGAACAAACAAAGGCTGACGCATAAGCGCGCGAATATCGACTTTGGCCGTCGGTTCAGTTAGAAAAGGCAATAAATCCTTTGCCAACAGAATGCCGACTACATTATCGGTCTGATCGGAAGAAAATACCGGAAAACGTGAATGCGCAGATTCGACCAGCACATGCAGGATATCCAGCAGTTGGTCATCTTCCTGTAAGCTGATCATGGACGTGCGAGGCGTCATGACTTCACGAATTTTGGTTGCCGGGAGGTCAAGAACGCCCTCAAGCATGGCAACAGTATCGGGTTCTAAAAATCGACGTGAATCTTGTACTAATTTTAGCAGTTCGTCGCGAGTTTCGGGTGCAGTTCCCAGCCATTTGCGTAAGCCGCGCATACCCCACGACGGGCCTGATTCCTCGTGCATGATTTTTCCTGAAGACTCTTAATATCTAAAAAAACGTGGTTTTATCATACCGCAGAAAATACGCTTGTCTATTGTAAATATGATGCGCAGTCTTGATCGCGCGAGTCAGCGCTGATTTTGGAACTGGCCACGTATGCAAAGCAGCAATGTAATCGCAGCTTTATGCTAAAATATGGCGGTCTTTCCATCCTGAGTCTATCGATGTCCCCAACTGAAATTATTCCAAGTCTGCAATTGAATACCCGAGGTTTACGTTGTCCTGAGCCAGTGATGATGTTGCATCAGGCGATCCGTAAATCCAAGGCAGGTGATGTGGTTGAGGTGTTTGCCACGGATAATTCAACGTCGTGGGATATTCCAAAATTCTGTATGCATTTGGGGCATGAGTTGCTCTTGCAGGAAGAACGTCTGGATGAAAATGGTAATAAAGAATTTCATTATTTAGTGAAGAAAGGCGGCTAAAGAGATAAACGACAGATGAGCTCAATGAGCTGTACCTGTTTAGAAAATAAAATTCCACAAATTTGCTAAATTAAATAGATGAATGGATAAGAGCTGAAATTTTAAATAATTTATCCATAAATAAACCCGCTTAAAAGCGGGTTTATTTTTTATCTGATGATCAAATTACATATTTGGATACTAATTACATGTTAGGGTAATTTGGACCACCACCACCTTCCGGTGTTACCCAGGTGATGTTCTGGGAAGGATCCTTGATGTCACAGGTCTTGCAGTGCACACAGTTGGCTGCATTGATCTGGAAGCGTTTCGAACCGTCATTATTTTCCATGATCTCATAGACACCCGCTGGGCAGTAACGCTGTGCAGGCTCATCCCATTTCGGCAGATTTACTTCCACCGGAATGGACGGATCAGTCAGTTTCAAATGCGCCGGCTGGTTTTCTTCATGGACCGTATTCGATACAAACACCGAAGACAGACGGTCAAAGGTCAGCTTGCCATCCGGTTTTGGATAGTTCGGCTTAAAGCTTTCAGTTGCCTGGGTTTTTAGCGCAGCATGGTCCTGAACCAGATCATGCAAGGTGAACGGCACTTTAAACACGTTCTGGTCGATAAAGTTAAAGGCACCACCGATCCATTGACCGAATTTGTGCATTGCCGGGCCAAAGTTACGCGAGTTATAGAGCTCTTCTTTTAACCAGCTGTTGTTGAACTTGTCGGTATAAGCAGTCAGTTCTTTGACAAAGAAATCTTCGCCTTCCACTACACGCGCCACCGCCAGATCACCGCCTTTTTCGACACCAGCAGCAATCGCCTCAAATACCGCTTCACCGCAGAGCATGCCGGATTTCATCGCCGTATGAGAACCCTTGATCTTGGCAAAGTTCAGGAAGCCGGCATCATCCCCAATCAATGAGCCGCCCGGGAAAGTGAATTTCGGCAGCGAGTTAAATCCACCTTTGGTCACAGCACGTGCACCATAAGAAATACGCTTGCCACCTTCCAGATACTGCTTGATTAAAGGATGGGTTTTCCAGCGCTGCATTTCCATGAACGGATACATATGCGGGTTAGTGTAAGAAAGATCCACGATCATGCCCAGGGTCACCTGGTTGTTTTCAGCATGGTAGAGCCACCAGCCACCTGAAGAACCGGTTTCAGAAAGCGGCCAGCCGGCACCGTGCATCACCAGACCCGGTTTGTGCTTGGCAGGATCGATTTCCCAAAGTTCTTTAATCCCGATACCGTAATGTTGCGGATCCGCATCCTTGTCCAGGTTGAATTTCTGGATTAAACGCTTACCGAGATGACCACGGCAGCCTTCAGCAAAGATGGTGTATTTGGCATGCAGTTCATAACCCGGAGTAAAGTTATGCGTTGGTTCGCCATCTTTACCAATACCCATATCACCGGTCTGGATGCCTTTTACCGTGCCATCGGCATGATACAGAATTTCAGAGGCTGCAAAGCCCGGAAAGATCGACACTTCCAGTTCTTCAGCTTTCTGGCCTAACCAGCGCACCACATTGCCGAGCGAGATGACATAGTTGCCATCGTTATGCATGGTTTTAGGCACCATCCAGTGCGGTGCTTCCTGTGATTTTTCATCTGAAAGCAGGAAGAAGGTTTTATCTTCAGTCACCGGGACATTCAGCGGGGCACCCTGTTCTTTCCAGTCCGGGAACAGCTCGTTCATGGCACGCGGTTCAAGCACAGCACCAGACAGAATATGCGCACCGACTTCGGAGCCTTTTTCTACGACACAAACGGACAAATCGTTTAAGTTGTTTTCAATTGCAAGTTGACGGATTTTGATCGCAGCAGAAAGACCCGCAGGGCCTGCGCCTACGATGACGACGTCAAACTCCATCGATTCACGTTCGATGTGTTCCATGTAGGACTCCTCATATTACTATTCGGTGGCAACCATAACCGGATGGTTGGGTGCTGCCATAAGTGTTCTTGGTTCCTAGACACAAAAATGCTGGTGTCTTTGATAATCTGGGCTAGTATAGTTTTAAAGCCGGTTTTAGCCAATTGGCTGAAACATATTATTTTTCCGTCATTAAGGTCTTCTTTTATGGATAAGCCAGTACCCAGCACAAATCCGACGAAAAAAGTAACTTATCCCGATGATAAAAATTTAATGGATATCGCACAATACTTAAAAGATGCACAGAGCAGTCACAAAAGGTCAATTCCCCCTTTGGAGCAATGGCAGCCAAAGCATTGTGGCACCATGGATCTGAAGGTTTTAGCCAACGGCGAATGGTGGCACGAAGGTCAATTGATCAAGCGTCAGCCGATGATTGACCTGTTTGCAACGGTGCTCTGGAAAGAAAACGATAAATTCTATCTAAAAACACCGGTAGAAATGATTGAAATTGAAGTTGAAGATGAACCTTTATTTGTCAATCAGGTCGATCAGGTTGAGATCAATGGAGTGACTTATCTACAACTGGGCACAACCACGCAAGACCTGATTATTGTCGATGCTGAACATCCAATCTTTATGCGTGAATACAAAGGTGAGTTGCGGCCTTATGTGCATGTGCGTTTCGGGATTAATGCCCTGATTCAGCGTGCTGCATTTTTACATTTGGTCGAGATGGGAGAGCTTGATGAAAATCCGGTAGGCGAAACCGTTTTAAGTTTGAAAAGTGGTGATTTAGACTTGCATTTGAGCACCTGAGGTTTAAGCTTGATCGCTAGAAATTTCAAACAAGCCACCTGCAACGTTATGAGCGCTATTCAACCAATTTCCCAGCTATTAGACCCGATGCCCAATGCCACGGCAGATGCGCCTATTGGCATTTTTGACTCAGGCGTAGGCGGCTTGTCAGTCGCCCTGGAAATTGCCCGCCATTTGCCTAATGAACGCTTTGTCTATTATGCGGATACTGCGCATGTGCCTTATGGCCCGAGAGATGATCAGGAAATTCGTGCCTTGACGGCTCAGGCGATTGAATGGCTTTATCGTCAAGGTTGTAAAGTTGCGGTGGTGGCTTGTAATACCGCTTCCGCTTTTAGTCTGGATTATTTGCGTGACTATTATGGTGAAAACTTTCCGATTATCGGTTTAGTACCCGCACTTAAACCGGCCGTCCTGAATACCCAGTCGAAAACTGTGGCGGTATTGGCCACGCCTGCAACCTTCCGCGGCCAGCTGATTAAAGATGTCATTTCCCGTTTTGCCGAACCGGCTCAAGTCAAAGTCCTGCCTGTGACCAGTCTGGATCTGGTGCCTTTTGTTGAGGCTGGAGAGCAGATGAGTGCAGCCTGTTTGCAGACATTAAAAGAGATTTTACAACCAGTTGTAGATCAGGGCGCTGATTATTTAGTGTTAGGATGTACACATTACCCCTTCCTAAAATCGTCAATTCAGTATATTTTTGGTCAAAAGCTGACATTAATTGACTCAGGATTCGCGGTTGCAAGACAAACGGCCCGAATTTTAATTAAAAATGGGTTATTATTTGAGCATGAGTCTAAAGAAAGCGTGAAAATTGAATTGGTGGTGAGTGGGCAGAATGCTGAACAGCTCCGACCGATTTTGCAGCACCTGATTCCGGCCGATTTAAAATGGCAGGTCAGTAATATGAGTGCAGTTTAAAACTCATTTTTATAATTTAAGAAGAAAGATATTTTGATTGTGGGGTGGCCATATTGGGTAAAGAAGCATGTGATGATGCATTTTTTACCCAAATGTACAGGAGAAGAGGATAGCCCATGCTGGATAAACGGTACCAAGTGTTCATCTCAACCTCTGGGGCAGAAATGCAACCGGAGCGTATCATTCTGTCTCAAACACTGGTAGGAATGGGGTTTTTCTCGTGGGGACTGGAACAGCGTACACCGCTGAATACTGCATTTGCACGCCGCCAGATTGATGACTGTGATTATGTCGTGATTCTGCTGGGAAGCCAGTATGGAGAGCAGTCGGTATCGGGTGTTGGCTATATGCATCTCGAATATATTTATGCAGTGACCAAGCAAAAACCGATTATTGTGTTTATGCATGATGATCCGGCATCACGTGAAAGTGCATTGCATGATGCCAAACCGGAATTACAGGAAAAATTTAAGGAATTCCGTCAGTTATTACAGCAGGAAGTCGATCAGGTCTTTACTTACCGCAGCCTGCGTGATCTGGAAATGGCAGTACGTTTTAATATGCCGCAAATGCTGGAGCGATATCCGGTGACCGGCTGGGTGCGTCCACAAAATACCCAGGCGCTGCATGACGAAATTGACCAGCTTAAAGCTAAAGTGGCTCAACTGGAACGTGATGGCGGAACTGCAGAAGTTGATCCATTCCTGAGTTTACCCAAAGTGGCGATGCATGAAGTTTTTTCTTTTGAATACCGGATGCATGCCTATCAGGATGGTAACTTCAAGGAAATTAAAGTCCAGAAAAAACTGACTTGGGCACAATTGTTGGCGTTGCTGGGTTCAACCTTTGTCAATCCGACCCCTGAGGAATTTTTCTCGAAGCGCATGAATGAATATCTGAATGAAACCGGTTTGCAGGATGCACGGGTGCAGATGCCGCGTGCGCATGCAGTTGCGCGTGCCCAGATGAATATCCGTGCCTTGCATAGTTTAAAAATTCAAATGCGCCAGAATGACTGGATTGTGCCATCCGGTCGTGATGACCGACAGCGCATGCTGTGGCAGATCACGCCAAAAGCACAGAAGTTGCTGGACAGCAGCTTGCTGGATTTAGATCGCACTTTTCAATATAAGTCAGCGTATTAATCCATAGAGAGAATAAATAAAAAGCTGTTAAAGTACAGGGGTTGATATCCTGACGGACGAACTGAATGTATTCTCCTGCTAAAGCGAAAGTGACGATTATATTGGCAAACTTGGGCACACCAGATGAGCCTACGATTCCAGCGGTACGCCGTTTCCTCAAGCAGTTTTTATCTGATCAGCGTGTGATTGAAATTCCCAAACCGATCTGGCAAATCATTCTGCGCTTATTCATTTTGCCTTTCCGTCCAAAGCGGGTATCACAGGCCTATGCGCAAGTATGGGGACAGGATTCGCCGATGCGTGAAATTCTGTTTGAGCAGGTCGCAGCAGTCAAGACGCATCTCACCCAGCTTTATCCGCAGTTTGAACTGAATGTGGTACCTGCAATGACCTACGGCAATCCGAATATTCAGGATGTCTTGGCACAGGTCTCAGCGCAGCCACAGGAACACGTGATTCTATTTCCCTTGTTTCCACAATATTCTGCCACTTCGACCGCACCTCTATACGATGCAGTGGCGAAATGGGTGGTGAAACAGCGCAATTTACCCGGTTTGACAGTGATCCGGGATTATTATCAACATCCTTTATTTATCCAGTCGCTGGCTCAAAGTGTACGTGACTATCAGGCAATTCATGGTCAGCCAGAGAAATTGTTAATGTCTTTCCACGGCATTCCACAGCCCTATGCCGATAAAGGTGATCCTTATGCCGACCGTTGCCGCATCACGGGCAAGCTGTTAGCTAAAACCCTTGGTTTAAGCGAAGATCAATATGCCATTAGCTTCCAGTCACGTTTTGGCAAGCAGGAATGGATCAAGCCCTATACCGATGTTTTGCTTGAAGATTGGGCGAAGCAGGGGGTGAAATCAATTCAAGTAATGAGTCCGGCATTTTCCGCGGACTGTCTGGAAACGCTTGAAGAGCTGGCAATCGAAAATGCCGAGACTTTTAAAGCACTCGGCGGTGAAAGCTATAGTTATATTCCGGCATTAAATAGCCGTGAAGATCATTTGCGATTGCTCAACAGTCTGCTACAGGCTAATCTGGATGCATTGACACAGATACTTGCCCATTAACTTGCCCGAGGTTTTTCACCCCATGTTACAAGTCAAAATTGTTCCAGTTACTGCATTTCAGCAAAACTGTTCCATCGTTTGGGATGCGGACACTAAAGAAGCCATTTTGATTGATGCAGGGGGCGAACCTGAAAAACTGAAAGCTGAAGTTGACGCGCTAGGTTTAACGGTTAAAGCCTTATGGCTGACCCATGGCCATCTGGATCATGCGGGTGCTGTGGGCGCGTTAAAAAAGGCTTGGGATATACCAGTAATCGGACCACATAAGGAAGATGCATTCTGGCTCGACATGATCCAGGAAGTCTCTGCACGTTATGGCTTCCCGATCCCGGAAAAAGTCGAAGTGACCCAGTGGCTGGAAGGCGGTGAAGTGCTCACCCTTGGCAATGAAGAATTTGAAGTGCGTTTTGCCCCGGGACATACGCCGGGTCACGTGATGTTCTATAACAAAAATTATGACTTGTTATGGACAGGGGATGTATTGTTTAAAGGCTCGATTGGCCGGACTGATTTCCCGCGTGGCAACCATCAACAGCTCTTAGATTCAATTCAGCGAGAATGTTTCAGCCTGCCAGATGAAACCCAATTCATTTCAGGACATGGACCGATCAGCACCATTGGTTTTGAAAAGCAGCATAATCCTTTTGTTGCAGGTAAAGCGGGTTAAAAGCGTAAATAAAAGACCAATATAGTTTGGTCTTTTATTTTTATTCTGAAAAGGGATTATTGCGAAGTTGTCGCGTTTGCATGTGTATGAGCCAAGCGGCAAAAGCAAAAAGCACACCCAATACAATAAATAAACTATCTTGTTGGAAAATGCCGACTCCCAACGAAAGAAGTGCGAGTAGACCAACCCCAATTAATATGACTCTTAAAATAATATAACCCATATTATTGCTCTAAAAATAATGTGAAAATTTAGAGTAGAACAATAATACTAAGGCTTTATGAAAGATGTTAATTCGTGTTGCTTTATCTAAGTAATTTTATAAAATTCATATGATTTATTTACTTAATTTCGACAAGATTCTGCTTTCAGACAGAATTTTCGACAGGGAAGACCTTTATTCTTCGCTGTTGTCGGCTTGTGGTGCATCCTGGGTAGGCAAACTATATTCCTCATTGGCCCAGGCACCCAGATCAATCATCTTGCAACGTTCTGAACAAAAAGGACGGTAATCATTATCTTCCCAAGTGGTCAGCTTGCCACAGCGTGGACAGTTTAAAGTGGTAGGCATGGGACGACTCCAAAGAAAAATAAAGGTTCGATTAGGCAAATATAGCCGCACTTGTTAGACTTATGCGGTTTTTATTAGTTTGATCTGATTATGCCGATTCGTCAATTTCAAGCACAGCGTATGCATGCGCCCCGTGATTTTCAAAGCATCAGTCCTGAACCGGTCTGCGTCGAAGTGGGAGCGGGTAAAGGTAAACATGCCTTGTTATTCAGCAAGAACAATCCCGACACTCAACTGATTGCAATTGAACGTACCCGTGAAAAATTTCTGGCGATGCAAAAACAGCATGCGGTTGAGGGTCAAACTAATTTACAAACCGTTCATGCCGATGCTTTACCGTGGATCGTGCATGCACTGTATCCGCAGCAGGTAGAACAATTCTTTATTTTATATCCAAATCCTGAACCGCATAATCCGGCACAGCGCTGGGTCAATATGCCATTTTTTGAGTTTCTGCTTTCACGCCTGAAAACCGGGGGAACGATTACTTTGGCCAGTAATATTCCTGCCTATATCGAAGAAGCAGAAATACAGGTGCGAGAGCTCTGGAAGCTGCCTTTTGTCAAAGAAGTGATTGCTGCAGATTCGGCGCGCACCCATTTTGAAATTAAATATCTGGAACGCGGCGAATTATGCCAGCAACTGATCATCAGCAAGCCTGAAACTTATGTGACACGTTTTGATGATTTCCAGCCTTTGCAAGGGCAGAATGCCACCGTCTCGGAATAATCAGATGAGCAAACGCATTGCTATTGTGGGCGCAGGCCCCGCAGGCTTAATGGCAGCAGAAGTGCTCAGTCAGTTTGATTATGAGCTGCGTGTCTATGAGCAAAAACCGTCTGCTGCGCGTAAATTCCTGATGGCGGGCAAAACTGGTCTGAATATTTCTCATGCCGAGCCTGTGCCACAGTTTGTACAACGTTATGATCAGGTGGAGTGGTTGTCACCTTGGATCAAACAGTGGGATGCGCTCTGGATTCAAGACTGGATGAAACAGCTCGGTATAGAACCTTATATCGGTTCGTCTGGCCGGGTATTCCCGACTGAAATGAAAGCCGCGCCCTTGTTGCGTGCCTGGCTCAAGCGTTTGGCCAATGATGGCGTTCAGTTTCATTACCGGCATAAAGTCAGCCAGTTGCAGCAGCAACAGCTTGAGCTGCGTGATCTGAAAAATAATGAACATCGTACTGAATATTTTGATGCCATTATTCTGGCTTGTGGTGCAGTGTCTTGGTCAGCGTTGGGTAGTGATGGTGCATGGCAAGCCTGGTTAAAGCCGGATGAAATTGAGCCTTTCCAGGCCAGTAATGCCGGAGTGGAATATCCCTGGTCTCGATTTATGCAGCCAGTCTTTGGTCAGCCGCTGAAACGTGTTGCAGCATGGTTAGGGCAAGGTGAAAAGACCGTTGGCGATATCGTAATTAGCCATTACGGTCTGGAAAGTGGCCTGATCTATAAGCAGGGTCGGGGTTTACGCGAGCAACTAAAACAGGGGCAGCCGATGCAGCTGCATCTGGACCTCTTCCCAAATCAAAGCATGGAACAGCTTGCGCAAAAATTACAGCCAAGTAAGAAGCAGTCTTTAACTAATGTCTGGCGTAAAGCTGGATTGGACGGTGCCAAGGCGGCCTTAGTACGGGAATTGGTAGCCAAAGCGGTATGGCAAGATGCTGCTGAATTAGCCAAAAAAATTAAACATTTGACCCTTCCACTCACAGGTTTCCGCCCGATTGAAGAGGCGATTAGCTGTGCAGGTGGTGTCAAGCGTGAAGTGTTGTCAGAACAGCTACAATTGAAATCTAACCCACATGTATTTCTTTGCGGAGAAATGCTGGACTGGGATGCACCGACCGGCGGTTATCTACTGACAGCCTGTTTTGCCACAGGGCGTGCAGCGGGTGAAGGTGTGCATCAGTTTCTGACAGCAGATTAAGTCATTTTATAGCTAGGATGATCTAGTATTTATACTGAATGCAGACTCAACAGATCCGGCCTTGTTCATTCACGCTGTTTTAAAGCTGCCAGTTCAGCTTAGATTATTTTTGTATTTTATCTAAGCTGTGTGCCAATCTAGCATCCTAGACTATTCCTTCACTTGCCGGGAAGCTGGTTCTTTCTTGGCGAGATCCGGATATTGCGAACGCCAGCGTTCCAGTTGTTCTTGGGCGTGTAGATATTTCCCTAGACCTTTGACATTCTCACTGGCTTCATTCACGGGTGTAGCTTGAGTCTTGGGAGTATTGAGTAATTTGTCCTGATGTTCCCAGTATTGATACATTAAGCCCTGAATATAACGGCCCTGTTCGGTTTTCAGTTCTAAAGCCTTCAACATATTCAATGCTGACTGGACATGATCACGCTGACGTTGCTGGACAAATTCTTCTGTCATATTTTCATCATCGCGCATGCTGTTTAATTCTTTTTCCAAGTCGCTGCTCATTTCCTGAAAGCGCTGTTCATAATCTGTCAATGCAGCAATATCATGCGGATCATCAGCAGTTTTAGGGAAGTCTTTCAGTGGCTCGGTTTTCAGTTCCTGCATGACTTGATCTGAAGCCGTATTATCTGTTGTCGCTTCAGTCGGAGTTTCGGTCGTTTTCTGGTCACATGCCATCAGCAGCATGGCCGCAGCGAACAACAGCGTTTGTGTCATTCCTGGTATTTTATGCATGATCGCCTCCTGTTTTTAATTACTTTTCTTGAACACATAGATATGGGTGACATAAGGAAAATCGATCATTTCCTCTGCGCTTTTGGCTGTATATTGCTGGATGATCTGTTCAAATTGTTGTTTTAACTGTGCCTGCTGCTGTTCAGGCATGGCTGCAATAAAACTAGTCGAGAGCAGCCGCTTGGATACCACCTGCTCGACAATGCCATGCTGTTGCTGGGTCATTGTGGTTTCTGCATAGGGCTGAAATAGCGTTTGCTGTGCAAAGACCTCGCGCCAGGTGCCGCTATGATAGCGCGGCGTATCGCCTTCCAAGGGGGCAATACAATCGGCCAAGGCCTGAACCCAGTCGATCCGAGTATCGCGCTGATTCCAAATTAACACCAGATAACCCTGCGGTTTGAGTACCCGATCTAATTCTTGTAAGGTAGCAGAATCGGCAAACCAGTGAAATGACTGTGCACAAAATACCGCATTCAGGCTATGATCAGGCAGGGGAAGTTGATGGCTAACGCCTTCAAGAGTATGAATGTCCGGATGCGCCTGTTGTAATTGAGCCAGCATTTCCGGGACAGGATCAATCGCGATAATGTGCTTACTGAGCGGGCGTAAATAGGGGATAAACTTGCCGGTGCCGCTGCCCAAATCCAAAAGATGCGCATCTGCAGGCAAAGCCAGCGTTTCACTCAGCCACTGGCTGATTTCTGCCGGATAATCGGGACGCACTTGCTGATAGAGCTCAGCCGACGCACTAAAACCCCGTTTTGCTGCAGGATGTAATGATTGTGTCATATTTTGCGCTTTTTAATCTTTTTGATCGATATAAAATAGCATATTCACTTTTTTGACAGCGTTCATTGACTGAATTGTTGTGGAAGGGTTCGATTTACCAGCATGGGAAAGTTATGGACAAGCAGATTGTTTTTGAAGATGAACATATACGCGCGATTTTTATGCCGGGATCTTCTTCAGAACTGATTTTTTCATTTGGCGATTTGATTACCCGTGCCAAGGGCCTCAACATCAATGCAGAAAAGTCACTGGCGAAATTCGAGTTTAATGTGCTTGGTATTATGCCCAAGCATAAATCCTGGTTTCCGCAAGGTTCCATGTGGAACATGTTGCAAGCCATCGCAGATCTGATTGCGCCGTTTCAGCAGCGTATTGCGTATGGCGGTTCGATGGGTGGCTATGCCGCGATCAAATATTCCCGTGCCTTGGGCGTGCAACGGGTGGTGGCGATGGTGCCGCAATATTCGATTGATCCGGAAGATGTACATGATGCCCGTTATAACATGTTCTATCAGCCAGAGCTGAATACAAATATGCGGGTTGCAGCCGAAGATATCGACAACACCTGCGAATATATTATTGTCTATGATCCTTACTGTGCCGAAGATCGTGCCCATTATCTGAAATTAGAGGCGCTGATTCCGCATCATCATGTGCTGCATTTACCTTTTACCGGACATGATGCGATCGCAGTTTTGGCCAGTTCCGAATTGCTCTATGACTTTTTGGTGCATGAATATGAGCCAAGCTATTTCTATCAGAAAATGCGCCGGGTCAAGAAAAACAGCAAGTTCTATTATCGCAAGGTGATTGAAAATGTCTTGCCACGACACCGCATGGCTTTGGGACACATTCTGAAAAATAACGATCTGCAACTGGATAACCAGTTTTTTGATGCCAGCCAGAAACAGGTGATTTTGCGGGAACTGTTACGCAATAAACAGGTTGATCAGCATGACCTGCTCAAACTGGGCATTCATGTGAATTTGCCGCAGGAAAATCGTCAGCTGTTATTGGACCACTATGGACATGGTCTGGTATTTAATGTCATCAGCCATAAAATCGAAAGTTATGCAGAAGGTGCAATTGCCCTGAACCATAAATTTCTGATTCCGATTTATGCCAAAGGTAATGGTTTATTGAGTATTAATCTGAATGATGAACGTTATTTGGTGGTGATGAATGACCGGCATATCATGAAACTGATCAAGGAACAGGATGAGCTCAGTCTGGGTATGCACCCGATTTTAATGAAGCGTTATAGCGATTTTTATATGTTTAGCTATAAGCAGCTGAATCTGAGTACCAATGAGTATGGTGCTGCTGCTTTTATCGACGATAGTGACAAAAATACGCAGTTTGTGACGCACAGTGAGATAAATTAACTAAAAATTTTTATAAAAAACAATTACTTGACTTGTGATGAGCTTGGCATAATATAGAGATAAGCGGTATAAATAATAAACCAATTATATCGTTCCCGATGGTTGAAACGAAGAAGGGGATCTCTATGATGCAAGCGACTCGGATGATGCATGTATGTTTTATCTTCGGTTTGGTTCTACCCAATCTGGCGCATGCAGAAACTGTGCATCCTGCAGTGATCATGGTCAGTGCGTCCATCATCTTTATGATTATTCTGTCTGTGTATGTGGTGTATCGAATTCGCAAGTCACTACGTAATCATATGGATAAACCGCTGGATTAATTGCATCAGGCTGGAAACAGGTTGAAAAGCCTCAATGACTTGTTTTAAATGACAGACATAAATTGTCAAACAGGATTGAGGGAACAGCCATGAAAGCCGTTTATTTAGACTATGCTTCTTTAGACCAGCAGGATTTGGACTTTCAGGCACTGCATGCAGTATTTGATTCACTGGTTTTGTATCCGGCGACCTCGGCTGCCGAGATTGCATCCCGTGTAGCTGGTTTCGATGTCATCATTACGAATAAGGTGATGATCGATGCAGCTACGATTCAGCAATGCCCTCAACTCAAACTCATTTTAATCTCTGCAACTGGCACCAATAATGTCGACCTTGAGGCGGCCAAAGCGCAAGGGATCGTCGTGTGTAACTGTCAGGCTTATGGCACTTCGGCAGTCGCGCAGCATACCATCATGTTGATGCTCAATCTGGCGACTTCATTCCTGTCTTATCAACGTGCATTAGAACAAGGCGAATGGCAAAAAGCCAGTCAGTTCTGTTTGCTGGATGCGCCAATTGTCGAGCTGGCCGGAAAAACATTGGGCATTGTGGGTTATGGCGAACTGGGCCATGCGGTGGCAAAACTGGCCGAGGCCTTTGGCATGAAAGTGCTTATTGCCGCGCTGCCAAATCGTCCGGCGGATGCATCCCGTGTGCCATTTGCCGAGCTGCTTCCTCAAGTCGATTTTTTAACTTTGCATTGTCCACTCACTGAAGATACCCACCATTTAATCAGTCATGCTGAACTGGATGCAATGAAAAGCAGTGCATTTTTAATTAACTGTGCGCGTGGCGGAATTGTTGATGAAGCGGCATTGGTTGAGGCTCTGCGTGCAGGCAAGATTGCCGGTGCAGCGACGGATGTACTCACGGTAGAGCCACCGAAACAGGGCAATGTACTACTTGATTCAACGATTCCCAACCTGATTGTGACACCGCATAATGCCTGGGGCAGTGTCGATGCAAGACAACGGATTGTGGATCAAATGGTCGAAAATGTAGCAGCATTTAAACAGGGTCAGCCGATTCGACAGGTCAATTCATAGATCGCGTCGATACAAGGTAATAGTTTTATTTTCTAAAAATTAAAAAAGCCCATCACGGGCTTTTTTTATAAATCGGTTACCGCATAACTGGTAGCTGATCCTGACTGGGGTTGAGTCTGTGGTGTATTTGGGTTTTGCGTCGCACTCGACTGGCTTAAAGGCTGCTGCACGATAGGTGCTTGTTGTGAATTACCGCGCCAGACTTCTTTGGTCTGCTGGATTTTCTGACCGGTTTGCTGGGCTGCCTGAGTTGCACCCTGATCTACTTTTTGCAGTGTATCCGAGGTTGCAGACTTGGTATTACTCCAGGCACGGTCTACTCCTGGCTTGATTTTGGCAATACCTTTTTCCGTTGCTTCACCGACTTTCTCGGCGGTATTAATCACGCCTTCCTGTGCTTTATAGGCAAACACATGCAGCATGTTCGGATTTTCACCATAAGGCTTAACCGGTTTAACAGACTGAGTCGTGGTTTGTGCGAATGCTGGAACCGAAAGCATTAAAGCAGTCATTAAAATAATTGGGGTTTTGATATTCATTATGGATCGACCTCGAATTCGTCTAAGTGCGGTCTGAGTTTGTTTTTTAGTGTAACGGATAATTAGTCAAAAACAATGAATATCCTGTGAAGAGTGCAGGCCTTTCAGGTTGATCTGTGCCGGAATATTGTAATTTTTAAAGAAAGGGCAGTAGAAATCAGATGAAGGGGCGAATTGAGTTTTAGCAAAATAAAAGCCCTGTTCTTATACTTAAACAGGGCGATTTTTTTTAGTCACATTGTGTCAGCGCATCTTTGGCGAAATGTTCGCGTAAGCTGACAAAGTTCTTTTGTACACTTGCATCGTGCAGGTCAAATTTTTGTGCAGTGCTAGTACCGTCGCGCTGGAAAGTCGCTGAGCCGGCATCGATTAGAGTCATGCCTTTAAATGACCATTGTTCAATGACACGGTTATTGCCGATATCGCCGGTAAATTCAATCACGCATTTGTCGAGGAATTTGGTCAGTTTGGCCTTGTTGTTGGTCGTGGCTGGAATCACTTCGAGGTTTTGGACTTCCTGTAAGACGCCAACCTGAAGCTGTGGGATTTTGGGTGCAGATGTACAAGCTGTAACTGCGATACTCGCAAGACCAGTCAGAATGAGTGTTTTAAATTTCATATGATTCTTTCTTGTTGAGTGTTGTTAGGTTGAGTATATGAAATATATAGGGATATGCCTATAGTATTTGTCTGGCTTAGCTTAAAAGCGAGCTTTTGAAATTTTATTATTTTCATCTTTGGAATTTTTCTGAAATATGAAAATGAGGCACTTAAAGTATATTTTTTAATTATAGAAATTGGATAAAGAGCATAGCGAATGAATAATATCGATGAATTAAAATTTCATAAACAATTTAATACGTATGTAAAGTATACAAGTTTAGCAATCAAAATTTCAAAAAGTGTAGCTGGAAGATTAGTAGATTATAGAAAAGGATGGGCCTCTATCCTTTTTACAAAAATTTGTGTTACTTCGATCTCTTTAAAAAAATTAGCAGATTTGGATACTGGCAAGAAATATAATTCACATTGGGATTTTAATTCAGCATTTACTTTAGCTAGAAATTTAATGGAGTGCTATCAAACATTTTTTTATCTTTGTATTGATAAAATCTCAGAAGATGAAGCATTAGCTAGAAAAAAGCTTTTTAATTATCATGATTTTATAGCTAGAGAAAAATTATTTAAAGAAATTGGTAAAGAAGAACCGGATATAGACTTAAAAGACCAATTGATTAAAGAATTAACTAGTACTAAATATTTTCAAAACTTAGAAGAGAAACAACAACGGCATTTTTTAAAGGGGGCTACTGCTTTTTTTCTCAGTCGAGAAGAAATTGAACACAAAATCGGAAATTCAAAATCAGCATTTAAAGTAAATTACCAACTATTATCTACTTATACCCATAGTTTTCCAATGGGGTTCTATAAAATGTTTGAACCAGACCGAGGAACTGGAGTAAAGACACCAATAGAGGAGATATATTCTGCATATGCTTTAGGTTTAGCTGAAGGATATTTGAAATTAGCTATTAATAATATGTTAGAAATTTTCCCTGATTTATATGACAAATTAAACAAGCAAGATAAAGATCTTCTCGAATTAAAAAACCCGCTCTAAAGCGGGTTTTTTAATAAATCAGAACTTAGTGTTGAAGCACTGAAATATCAGCAACCTTCGTAAACAAGTCACGAAGCTGAGCAAGCATACGTAAACGGTTTGCTTTCAAGTCAGCATCATCAGCCATCACCATTACACCGTCAAAGAACGCATCAACTGGGGCACGAAGTGCGGCAAGTGCAGACAATGCAGCAGTGTAGTCTTTGGCAGCAAATAACGGCTCAACCACAGGCGTGATTTTCGCAAGTTCAGCGAATAACGCTTTTTCAGCATCTTCAACCAGGTTTGCTTCAACCACAGCACCTTCAGGTGCGGCTTCTTTGGCAAGAATGTTAGCAACACGTTTGTTGGCAGCAGCAAGTGCAGCAGCTTCAGGCAATGCACGGAAGTGATTCACCGCATTTACACGCTTGTCAAAATCAAGTGGTGACTTAGGTGACAATGCTTGAACAGCTTGAATTACATCAACAGCAACGCCTTGGTCTTCGTATTTCGCACGGTAACGACCTTCAAGGAATGCAACAGCATCCGCCAAAGTCTTGTCGTGATCTTTCAATACATCGCCATAAGCAGCAAGTGCAAGTTTGATCAAATCTTCAATCGACACATCAAGCTCGTTTTCAGTCACAAGACGTAAAATACCAATTGCAGAACGACGCAGTGCAAACGGGTCTTTAGAACCTGTAGGTGCTTGACCAATACCGAAAATACCTGTGAGCGTGTCTAAACGATCCGCAAGGGCAATCGTAGTACCTGTCTTCGTCTTAGGTAAAACGTCACCCGCGAATTTAGGTAGATATTGCTCACCTAAAGACTCAGCCACTTCAGCATTTTCACCTTCAAGACGCGCATAGTAAGTACCCGCGATCCCTTGAAGTTCTGGGAATTCACCCACAAGTTCAGAGGTTAAGTCACATTTTGCAAGAAGCGCCGCTTTTTCAGCATCTTCCGCTTTTGCACCTGTAATAGGCGCAAGTGCTACAGCCAATTTCGCAATACGTTCAGACTTGTTCCAAAGCGTACCCAATTCAGCTTGGAATACCATGTTTGCAAGTTTCTCTTTACGAGATGCAAGCGGTTGCTTTTGATCTTGCAAGAAGAAGAATTCAGCATCTGACAAACGTGGACGAACCACTTTCTCGTTACCTTCAATAATTTGTGTCGGGTCTTTCGACTCGATGTTTGACACAGTAATGAAGTAAGGTTGAAGTTTATTGTCAGCGTTCACTAAGCAGAAGTACTTCTGGTTGTCCTGCATCGTGGTGATCAATGCTTCTTGAGGAACAGCAAGGAAGCGTTCTTCGAAGCTTGCACGAAGCGCAACAGGCCATTCAACCAATGCAGTCACTTCGTCACGCAGGTCAGCAGGGACAATCGCAATGGCATTGACTTCATCAGCCAATGCTTTCACTTGTTGGTCGATGATCGCTTGACGCTCTTCAAAAGACGCTACAACGTAAGCCGCTTTTAACTTCGCTAAGTATTCGTCTGCATTTGCCAACGTGATCGCTTCAGGTGCATGGAAACGGTGACCATAAGTTACGTTACCCGCTTTGTGATCTTGAATCGTCGCATCAACCACATCGTTGTCTTTTAACAACACAACCCATTTTACAGGACGCACGAATTCAGTACGGCTAGCAGCAGAACGCATACGTTTTGCGATTGGAAGATTGTCCAAAGCATTTTGTAAAATTTGTGGCAATAAAACGTCAAGACTTTGACCTTTCACGTCTTTCAAATAGCATACTTTTTCAACTTTACCGGCTTGGAAAGTTGATACTTGATCTACTGTGATGCCTTGACCACGCATAAAGCCATCAAGTGCTTTCGTTGGGTTACCTTCAGCATCAAAGGCTGCTTGTTTAGCAGGGCCGTCAAAACGTTTTTGTGTATCAGCTTGCGCAGCATCAACATTGACGATTTTAAGTGCAAGACGACGCGGTGCTGCATAAGCTTCGATCGAATCAAACGCTAAGCCAGCATCTTTTAAGCCTTTAACGGTTTCTGCATGTAGTGCATCACGTAATTTTTTCAGGCTTTTTGGTGGAAGTTCTTCACAACCCAATTCGAACAAAACGGTATGTTTAGACATTATTTGCTCTCCTTAGATTCAACTTTTGCTTCTGCTTCAACTTGTGCTTTGAGCTGTGCCAACACTTCATCACGTAAAGCAGGTTCTGCCATTGGGAAACCAAGTTCCGCACGTGCTGCTACATAGCTGGTCGCAATAGAACGTGCCAAGGTACGTACACGTAAAATGTAACGTTGACGTTCAGTCACAGAAATCGCGCCACGCGCATCTAATAAGTTGAAGCTGTGTGATGCTTTCACGACTTGCTCATATGCAGGAAGTGGAAGTTTCGCTTCGATCAAACGCGTTGCTTCAGCTTCATAGAAATCGAACAATTCAAACATTTTTTCAACGTTGGCATATTCGAAGTTATAGGTCGATTGTTCCACTTCATTTTGATGGAACACATCACCGTAAGTTACCGTACCGAACTGACCTTTGGTCCAAACCAGATCATAAACAGAATCTACACCTTGCAGGTACATGGCAAGACGTTCAAGACCGTAAGTGATTTCGCCGGTCACTGGATAGCATTCAACACCACCGACTTGCTGAAAGTAGGTGAACTGCGTCACTTCCATACCGTTTAACCAAACTTCCCAACCTAAGCCCCAAGCACCCAGTGTTGGAGATTCCCAGTTGTCTTCTACGAAACGAATGTCGTGTACCAGTGGATCGATACCAATCGCTTTTAATGAATCAAGATAAAGCTGCTGGATGTTGTCCGGGTTTGGCTTCAGCACCACCTGAAATTGGTAATAATGTTGCAAACGGTTCGGGTTTTCACCATAACGGCCATCTTTCGGACGGCGTGACGGTTGAACATAAGCGGCATTCCAGGTTTCAGGACCCAGTGCACGAAGGAAAGTCGCAGTGTGGAATGTCCCTGCACCCATTTCCATATCATAAGGTTGCAAAATGACGCAGCCTTGCTCCGCCCAGTAAGTTTGTAAGGCAAGAATTAAGCCTTGGAAGGTATCAATATGCGATATGGCGCGACTCATGGTCATCCACTTAAAATTAGAGAAAAATTGTGCTCAATTATAAGGACTTTGCAGGGGAGTGGCAAAGGGTTAATGTAGGGATACTTTTCTGAAAAAAATAAAACAGGCTTAAAGGATACGCGGCATTTAGAGGCTTACTGCGATTTTAGCTGTACTGGACGATACAGGCTGATCTGAAAATCAGGAATAAATCAGATGTATGGCGTGCTGTTAACCGGAGAGTCATAAAGTTCAACGGATCTCATACGATTGCGACTCTTAAATTAGTTTAATATTCACGCAATATAATAATGCTTAAAAAATAAGGAACTTCATGACTACTTACCAAATTCAATGCCATTTAAAATACAAGGTCGTGCAACCGACAGAATTTATTTTTATGCTTCAGGCGGCACATCATTCCGATCAGAAAATTCTTGAAGAACAACTCAGCTTTAATCTGCCCGTAGCATGGCATGAATTTCAGGATGCTCAGCATCAAAATCGTCATGTTCGGTTACAGGTCGAACCCTGTGAGACTTTTGAGCTGAATTATACGGCGACAGTGGTTCGTCAACCGAGCTTCTCTCTGGAGCTACAGCAAGGTCTGAAAGAAGTGGCCATTCCTGAGCTGCCCGATGAAGTATTGCCTTATTTACTGGCCAGCCGTTATTGCAATTCGGATTTATTGCTAGAAATGGCAAAACGCTCATTTGGCTGGATGACACCGGGTTATACTCGGGTCAAAGCCATTGAACAGTGGATTTATAACAATATTTTTTATGTGTCTGGCAGTTCCGACCAATTTACCACTGCCACAGATGTACTGGTGCATCGTGCAGGCGTATGCCGTGACTTTGCTCATTTAGGCATTGCGCTGTGCCGTGCCTTGGGAATTCCGGCACGCATGGTGGTCGGTTATGTGGAAATTGAAAAGTTTTTACCTGACTTTCATGCCATTTTTGAAGCCTATTTAGATGGTGGATGGGTGCAGTTTGATCCGACCCGTCTGGCGCCGGTCGAAAATCTTATTCGGATTGGCACTGGAGTCGATGCCGGAGATGTGGCATTTTCAACCTATTATGGTCAGGTCGAGCTGTTAAAAATCCAGCCGCTGATTCAACCTGAATAAGCAGCTAGATTGTAATAAAAAACGATCTAAAAGATATCTAAGCAAAATGGTTAAAAAGGATTTTTTCCATTCCAGAGGTAATCTGAGATAGCACAGCCCTTATAAAAAAATCTGGTTGAGTATTTTCAAGCTGAGTGAGATTATTATGGTTTTAAAAAGCTTCGATCGATTCATGATGAAAAGATGTAAAACACAGATGCCTTTCATCGGGCTTGGTTCTATAATGCCCAAAATCTATAAACAATAAGATTAGGCGCACTGTGTTTCACTCCCATCTCGACTGGCTCAATACCTTAAAACCCAATTTCAAAGTCCTTCCACTCAAAGACCGTCTGCTCTGCGGAGTTGGAGCACTACTGGGTTTGGTCGTCTCGTCCTTGTTGAGTTTATGGATTCTGGGGGATTTTGAAGCTTGGTATATCGCACCGATGGGCGCATCCTCGGTATTGCTGTTTGCGGTGCCTGCCAGTCCTTTGGCACAGCCCTGGAATATTCTGGTCGGGAATACCATTGCTGCCGTGATTGGCGTGAGCTGTGCCTTGTTAATTGCCAGTCCGACCGAAGCCTTTAGTGTAGCTGTGGCCTTGGCGATCGTCCTGATGATGACCACGGATTCCCTGCATCCACCGAGTGGCGCCGTAGCGATTACCGCAGTGCTGGGTGGCCAGCCGGTGCATGAACTCGGTTATGCCTTTGTATTTTATCCGGTACTACTCAATTCAATTTTACTGATGGTAATTGCCATTGTCTTTAACCGGATGATTGGCAAGGATTATCCGCAGCAAGCTCAACTAAATACTCGTTCCAAGGATCCGACGCCGACCCAGAAAGTCACGATTCAACCACAGGATATTCAGGAAGTGCTGGATCAGCGCACCGAGTTGCTGGATATCAGTGAATATGACCTGCAAAAAATCATTCTGGAGGCACAAAACCGCGCCAATGCGCGTGCGGTACATGAATTTAGCTGCCAAGATATTATGACGAAGGATGTAGCAACCCTGCATGAAAATGATGATATCCAGCACGCATTGGACAAGTTCAAGCAAATGAACCTGATGAGCCTGCCCGTCGTTAATGCCGATGAACAACTGGTCGGTACACTGGCAATGTATCAGGTGGTGGAATGGTTCAAGCGCGCGGCTGATGTCCGTAGCAGCTGGGAGCATCAGGTCAAACATATCATGACCCGTAAGGTAATTACGGTGCAGCCTTTACAACCCATTCAGGATCTGGTGCCGTATTTTGTCGAGCGTTCGTTCAACTATATTCCGGTGGTGAGCGAGCAGCAATTGGTGGGAATTATCAGTCGGGCAGATATGATTGCTGCACTCAATCAGGAGCTGAATCATTTTAAAATGAAAGTTTAAAACCGAATTAAAACGGAATTTAACAGAGCATGTGTGATCAACTCTGGTCAGCTTGCCGGCTGAGAAAACTGTAAAATAGTGCCATCGGCAGGGAAAAACACAGCAGAAACAAAAAATGGGAACTAAAATTTTCACTTGAAGGATGCGAGATATAGGCCAGAATCAGGGTTCCCAGTACGCAGTTCATTAAAATCGTGATGATATTAAACAGTTGATAATGACGTAGCAGCAGGTGAGTCACCAATAGGAAAGGGAAGATCATCATCCAGTAAGTCAGGCAGACAAAAAAGCTAATAAAAAGCGCTGAAAACAGGCTCTTGAAAATGGAGAAAATCCCAGAGCTGGCTTCATGAAATAGCGCATAAGGGAATAAAATTACAGCTATGATCAGAGGTGCAAGCGCGAGGTTAAATGTCATTTTCCAAGGGGAATTCTGGATCGGTTGAGAGATTAAGTGAAATATCCTGTCCACTATCTATCTGCTACTTTTTGATGTTTTTAATATAAAGACTTTATCTTTATCATTGTTAAAAGCATATTATTTTTCGATGAGAGAAAGATTCAACATCATATAGGCGATTGATACGACAAAGCACACCGGAGTGTGCTTTGTAGAGGGTGTGATGTTTAAGAGCTGTAATGATTAAATAAAGAACCAGTAAATAAACAGTGAAATAATAAAGATACACATGATATTCAGCACAAAACCAACTTTCATCATTTCGCTTTGCTGGATATGACCGGTTCCAAAAACAATCGCATTTGGTGGGGTGGCTACCGGCAGCATAAAGGCACATGAAGCACCAATACCAATGACGATCACCAGAATTTCTTTGGGCATGCCCATCTGATCCGCAATCGCGGCAAATACTGGTACCAGCAAGGCAGCTGAAGCGGTATTACTGGTAAATTCAGTCAGGAAGATAATAAAAGTAGCGACTACGAAAATAATCATCAGCGGGGAGGCATCACCAAAGGCATTGGCCAGAGTTTGACCCAGTACCAGCGAACTGCCTGAATCCTTCAGAATGGCACTCAAGGTCAGACCACCACCAAATAGGTACAAGACCCCCCAGTCGGTATTTTCTGCAATCTGTTTCCAGCTTGCGGTACCCAGAATCACCACCATACAGGCAGCCAAAATTGCAATCCAGGTATCCGGCTGGGAAATACCAAAAATTTCGGTGAATTTTTTACTGAAAATCCAGGCAATTGCAGTACAGAGAAAGAGGATCATGGTGGCTATACGGGTGCCGGTCCAGGGAATGTCTTCGGTCACAAATTGTACTTTATGATTTAGTTTTGGACGTAGTACCAGATATAAACTGACCAGCATGGCGGGAAGAATAATGAACATCATCGGCAAGCCGATTTTCATCCAGTCGGCAAAATCATAGCCAAGTGCCTTGGCGGCAATGGCATTCGGAGGTGAACCGACCATGGTGCCCAGTCCGCCAATACTGGCTGAATAGGCAATGCCGAGCAGGATAAAGACAAAAGTTTTACGATCCTTGCTGACATCCAGATGTGAAAGCAAGCCTAAGGCCAAAGGCAGCATCATGGCAGCAGTCGCCGTATTGGAAATCCACATGGACAGCAGCGCCGTCACCACAAAAATCGCCAGTACAGAAATGCCCAGATGCCCTCTGGACATGGAGATGATCCACATGGCAATTTTCCGGTCCAGTTTCTGGATATGCAACGCCGTTGCCAGCGCAAAACCACCAAAAAACAGGAAAATGACAGGATCGGCAAAAGTGGCCAAAGCGGCTTGTGTGGTAATCGGAACCAGTTCCTCACCAGAGGCCATTGGCATGGCCAGCAATACCGCCATCACGGGGATGAGTAAAGCTGTAATCGTGATATGAATGGCTTCAGTCAGCCATAAGATACCGATAAAGGCTAAAAGGGCCAGTCCTTTATTGGCATTCTGGTCATAGGGCAGGTAAAGATATAAGCCATAGGCTACGATGGCTGCGACAAGAATAAGGATCCAGCCTTTCAGCAGTCCTTTGGGCATAGCATTGGTCGGGGTAGCTAGGTTGGTCTGAGTCATATGCTCTCCTTGCAAGGTGTTTATTTACGTCATTTTTATATGCCAGCTTTGAATTTGTAATTTTGATTTGTTTAAAAAATATCCTATTTAAAGATACTATAACCAGATTGTTGCAATAATCCAGCACTTTGCCAGAGAGCATACAAGCCCAAACCCAGAAGTAAAGCCAGGACAATCCATTTGAAGTGCTGCTGAGATAAACGATGGCGTATTTTGCCTCCAATCCAGACACCAGCAAGGGCGAATAAGCTTATCCCGATCAGAATATGCTGTTGATGGGTTTCCAGTGTGATCAGAATTGGAAACAGTAAAACCAGCTGGATCAGTTTACCGGCAATGAAATTGAGATTACTGATAATGACAATAGCTGTTTTAGACAGCTGGCCACTCATCAGATACATCATTAAAAAAGGTGCCATAGCATTGGTCGCACCTCCAATAATGCCGGCCAGTAAACCAAAACAGAGCATACTGGAAATATGCGGACTAACTTGCAAAGGCCGTGCCCGTAATTGGTCCAAGACATAAAATATGATTACTAGACCTAATAACAGTTTTAAATAAGCCTCATTTAGCCAAAGTAACAGTTTGACCCCGAGTACACTGCCGATCAGGCTACTAAGCATTAGTGGCCAATAGCGTTTTATATAATAGCCAATGCTATTCAACAGACTATGCGTAGGATCGGCATTCAGCATGATCAGATTCAGCAGCAGGCAGGGCAGAATGACAAGCGTAACCGCGATACTAAGCGGATATGCACTGGACAGAACAGCCGTACTCATCATGGGAAAGCCAAAGCCGCTTAAACCATGCAGCAGGGCTGCTAAGGCACAGAGCCACAGCATCATCCATTCTGCCTGAGTCATGTGAAATCCATTTCAAAAATTGGAATCTTGAACTTATCGTGAATTCAACTAAGAAAGAAAGTGAAAAGCTGTAATACAGCAAAGAAATAACAAAAAATATAGGCAAAAAAAGCCACGATAACTTGGGGAAATTACCGTGGCATCAAAATTTCATCCCATTTAACCGGGGTGAAAGAGGAAGCTCTGCGATGAAACTGGTTAAGAACGCTTGTTAAAAATGACTGTACAGCTTAATAGCGTTTATCCTGATTCACTGTACGCACAGGATTTTGATAGCCCTGAGGTTGATGAACGCTGTCATGATCAATTCTGTACTGTTTTTTCGGCATGATTAACCACAACACCAGATAAACCAAAATACCCGGGAAGGCGGCACTCATGATTGAAATCACCACAAAAATTAGACGTAATAAATTTGCGTTCCAACCAAAACGTTCAGCAATACCACCCATCACACCTGCAATCATGTTTGAGCGGTTAGAGCGATATAAACCAACATTGGCCATTAAAATCTCCTGATTAAAAATAGGTTTGAATCCTAAAATGGGTCCATACTTAAAGAAATGGAGTTTACTTAAACTTTTTAAAGTGCTGATTACAAATAAAATCGTTAAGTAATGTTAATAAAGATTAAAACCAGATCTAAGAGCTACTAACATAGTGAAAATTCTATTGAACTCTTGTGTAAAGTTCATCAGCTTTGCTGTGTGCTTTTTGCTCGCCATGTTTCCTATTTAGGTTTGTTAAAAATGAAATTGGATGTATCACGTTGTACATTAAGCAGTTTTTTTAAATGTAGCCTGGTGTTGGGGAGTGTAGTGATTTTGCAGGCTTGTGATCAGCAGCAGGTCAAACCTGAACAGGAAAGTCAGGCGACCTCAGAAGAGGGCGTTAAAATTTCCACTGCCAATACGAAGGCCGATGTAGTGACTGTCAGCGCCAAATCCTTAACTCAGGTCGCAGGGCAGGCGACTCTTCCGGTAGAAGCAGATTTAAACCCGGCAACTGTACCAGAGGATGCCAAGGTGTTTATAGGTCGCTATCATACTGAAATCGACTGTGATGGCCGCTTTGCGCCTTGTACTGAAGGTAAGGCAGAATTTATTTTGACTCTAATGCCGGACGGTACGGTGCATCGCAGTATTTTACAGTATGGCAAAGTATTTATTGATAATACCAAAAGTAGCACGGCTCATAATATTACCTACCGTAAAGACCGCTGGTTTATCAATCCGGAGCGCACCGATATAGTAGTGAATCGTAAAGAAGGAGCGAGCTTTTACTATAAGATTAAAGATTCAAATCACTTAGTCATGAATCTGGAAAAAATCTATAGTGAAAAAGAAAAAACCAACCGGGAATTATTTGATCGCGGCTATCCGGCACCTTCGAAAGCCTATGAACTGGTCAAAGACACGTCCTTTCATATTCAAGAATAATACCCGATAAAAATCGGCTGATCTGGTAGAAAGCTTAATTCAAATACTGTTTAGATTAGACAATAAAGGCAAGTTGTGGGAACGTGTGAGCCTAAAATCTGGGCGCAGAAATACACGACCAAAACATCGCAATTTAATTAAAATATAATAAGGGAAATCAGGGAGACATTCTAAGGAAAGAATGGTGGGTCGTCCGCGATTCGAACGCGGGACCAACGGATTAAAAGTCCGCTGCTCTACCAGCTGAGCTAACGACCCTGAGGAATAAAAATGATGATGACCATTTTTATGACGCAAGAGTGTGGTGTACTTTTACGTGATCCTTTCGGAAGATGGTGGGTCGTCCGCGATTCGAACGCGGGACCAACGGATTAAAAGTCCGCTGCTCTACCAGCTGAGCTAACGACCCATCAAGGGATATCAAATAAGTGGTGGGTCGTCCGCGATTCGAACGCGGGACCAACGGATTAAAAGTCCGCTGCTCTACCAGCTGAGCTAACGACCCTGAACCATCATTCAAACCAGGTTTGAATGTGCAGTGCAAGTCAAGCTAAATAGCTTAAAGCACCACTTTGTTTGATGGAGCGTATTGTAGCAAGATCTCATTTCAGCGCAAGCAAAAAATAACAAAGTTGCCCATGTTTGATTATAAATACAACAATTATGCTTTATCTAAACAAAAAATAGGCAACTTTAGTACTTAGAAGCGATATTGATAGGCCTGAATATTGGCAAAAATCTCTGCGGTGAGCTCCGAATATGCCGTTGCACCTGGCAATAACACCAGCAGGCGTTCATGGGTTCTACTCGGATCAAATGCTTGCTCTTTCAATTTATTTTTCTGGTATTTAAAGGTACCTGTAGTTTCAATCTGCTGTTGTATACGTAAAAATACCGGTACCGCATAAGCCGGCAAGCATTTTTTAAAGCAAGCGGCCATGGCTGCTAAATCTGCATCATCCAATTTTACATCGGGTTTCAGGGTAATCGCAGCCATGCCGGCACGACCATTGGTATTAGGGATTTCTACCCCATACACCACTGCTTCAACGATTTTGTCATACTCAGTCAGCATGTTTTCCACTTCAGTGGTGGAAACATTTTCACCTTTCCAACGGAAAGTATCACCCAGACGATCGACAAACTGGGCATGACGGAAGCCGATATTGCGCACCAGATCTCCGGTATTGAAGTAAGCATCACCTGTGGTAAATACGTCGTGCATAATGACTGACTTGTTTTTTTCCGGGTCGGTATAGCCATCAAAAGGTGAACGGCGGGTGATTTTACCAATTAATAAACCAGTTTCGCCTTTTTTCACCCGTTTGCAACGGCCTTTAGTGTCCCGCACCGGCTCATTTTTATCTTTATCAAAGGCAATAATCGCATACGGTGTGGGTGAGAAACCGACAGTATTGTCAAAATTGAAAATATTGCTAAAGCCGACATTGCCTTCACTGGAGGCATACAGTTCCAGTACTTCCTGAATGCCAAAACGGGATTTAAATTTATCCCAGATATTTGGGCGCATCCCGTTACCAATCATTTTGGTTACACGATGGCCTTTTTCTAGTTCAGATGGGGGAGCATCCATCAGATAGCGGCACAGCTCACCGACATAACCAATCGCAGAGGCATCAAATTTTTGCACATCCTTCCAGAAAGAAGAGGTCGAAAATTTACGGCGAATAGCCAGGGTGCTGCTTCCTGCAATAACACCGCACCAGCACACCACCATGCCTGTGGCGTGATAAAGTGGCAGGGTGCAGTACATCACATCATCTTTATTGAGATTCAACACATGCCCATAGGTGCCATAAGCCAGTGTCCAGCGGCCATTGGTAAAAATCACCGCTTTAGGTAGACCTGTGGTGCCCGAGGTGTAAATATAGAACAGTCCGTCTTTGCCTTGCACCGAATGGGTGGTTGATGGATTGAATTTAGGAGAAAGATCGGTTTTTTCAGCCAGGTTGATAAAGCCTTCAGGTGCCTGACCCGGATCGGCTTGAGTATTCTGATCTGCAAACCAGTGCAAGCGGTCACTGCTAATATTCAGGTCATTACGAATCTCGTTAACTGCATGACGACACTCTTCACCTACAATCAGGGCAATCGGTTTGACCAGATTGATACTATGGGTCAGTACCTTGCCGACTTGAGAGGTATTGACCAGAGCCGTGGTCACCCCCAGTTTGGCCAGACCAATTACACTGGCAATCAGTTCAGGACGATTCTCGACCATGACAGCAACGACATCACCTTTCTTGGCTCCCAAGGATAGATAGAAATGGGCAATCTGGTTGGCCCAGGCATTGAGAGCGGCATAGCTATAGCTTTGCTCTTCAAAACGTAAGGCAATACCTTCCGGGTTACGCTTGGTCGCTTTTTCAAAAGCCAGACCCAGGCCGGCCGGTGTGTTCGGAGTACGTAAATATGCCTGTCTTAGACCAGTGAGCAAATTGGGTACTTTGGTCAAAAAAGCCGGGATTTTGGCAGCGACATCTGCAATCCCAATCAGATCGTGTGGTTTCATTTGGGTCATGAGAATCCTATTTATTTTTCGTATCCGATACGTTCAATTTATATACAGTAGACGAGCTAGCCATCTTTTAGCGTTAAAACACTAGTGCAATCAACCTATTCTGACTAAATCTAGAAAAAAAAACCTAGTCACCGAAATGACTAGGTTTTTTTAGATGACTGCAATTGAGCAAATTATGATTCAGTTGCAGTATTGGCTTTTTTCGGTGGACGACCACGTGGACGACGTGGACGAGCAGCCTGTTTCTCTGCTTTTTCAGCTTCGCTGGCTTCAGTGTCTTCTGTTGTTACTTCGGCCTGATCCTGGGCTTCTGTAACAGGAGCTTCTGATTCAGCATTTGCTTCAACTGGCGCAGCATCTTCAGGTTGAGCTTCAGTGACTGGAGCCTCTTCTGCAGGAGCTGTATCTAATGGTGCCGTCGTTTCAGTTGCTTGTTCAGCTGGCTGAGCATTTGCGGTTTCTTCAATAGCTACTTCAGTGGCTACTGGAGTTTCAGTTGCTGCTGCTTCAACTGACTCTGCTTGCGCTTCTGCTGCTACAGGTGCTTCTGGCGTAGTTTCAACTGCCGGAGCTGTTTCTACTTTAGCCTGTTGCTTGGCTTGTTGCAGGGCCTGTTCTGCAGCCTGTTTAGCCAGACGGCGACGCTCACGTGGATCATTTGCGACACGTTTGTCCGACACCGGTTTTGGTGGAGTCAGGTCCAGAACTGGAGCAGGCTCTGCTTCAACCTTGGCTACGGTCACTTGAACATCACGGGTGACCGGTTTTTTCTCTGTGGCAGGCGTTGCTGCAGCCACCAGACTCGCGTTGTACTCTTTTGTGAACTTCTCTAGAGCACGGTTGAAGGTTGGCAATAAACCAAACTGTTCAATCAGTACGGAGCAGTCTTCACCATAAACATGGCGAATCAGGCTACCAATGGTGAACTGACCCAACGTTGGTACTTGTGAAGGAGTCAACTTCTGAACTGTAGCCTGTTGAGGCTGTCCTTCACGCTGCTGACGACGACGCTGACGCGGATCGTTGCTGGCACGTGGTTTTTCAGCGCTTGATTCTTCAGCTGGCACAACCTCTTCAACAGGAGCTGTCAGTGCAGCTTCCACTACATTTTCAGCAGCGGCTTCTTCAACTGGCGCATCTGCCGGTGCAGTAACTTCAACCGCTGGCGTTACAACTGCAGCATTGTCATTCAATGCCACGATTTCGCTTTTCGCCTGGTCAATATTCACCACCATAGCAGTCGGCATCACGTCTTGACGTGGCGCATCGACCAATTCAACACGAAGCTGCTTGTCATTGACTGCTGGAACTTCAACGACTGCAGGTGCTGCTTGTTGAGCCTGCTCATTCAGCACGCTTGGATCGCGGTGGCGATTTGGACGTTCCTGACGTGGCTGGTTGCGGCGGTCACGACGTGGCATTACCTGTTGAGGCTGTTGTTCATTGTTTTGAACATCATTTTGCTGAGATGGCTCATTGTGATGCTGACGGCGAGAATTACGCTTGTTTTCACGTGCTTCATGACGTTGCTCTTGACGAGATACCTGAACCACTTCTTCATGCACCTGATGTTGCTGAGGAGCGGAAGCTTCAGACTGAACCTGCTCACGCGGTTCTTTGTGCTTCGGATTGCGTGGTTTTTTGTTGTTATGACGTGGTGCTCTTTCATCACGCTCTGCCGGTTTTTCAGCATCACGTTCCTGTTTTTGCGCTACAGTCGATGGTGCCAGGTAAGCATTGCTGCTTGCCGGAGCAGCAGGTTGAGACACTTGCTGTGGAGCAGGTTGTGCCACCGGTGCAGACAATTGACCGAACTGACCACGGCTCACCGCACCGCCATTGATCATTTGTTCAATTGCTGCAGCTGCATTGTTGGCAGTACGCGATTGATCAACAGTCGCTGCCTGTTTTTGAACAAACAGGTTTTCTAACCAGGCACATGGGCTAGATGCAGGAGCCGCAACTTGTGCTTGGGCAGGAGCTTGTTGCGCAACAGGTGCTTGCTGTGCATTTTGGTTTTGCTGGTTACGGCGTTTATTGTTTCTGCCGTTGTTTTGCTGTTGAGCAGGCGCTGGGGCAGCAGCATGCGTATGTTCTTCTTCTAAATGCCATTCAGATGACTCATAGCCCAACTCTTTTTCACTTGAACGAGTTGCTTCAGTACGTTCATAGCTGGTTGGTGCAAAGCCTTCGGCATTATAAGTGATTTCATAATGCGGTGTTTCCAGATGCGGGTGAGGCAACACAGTCACACGTACATTTGAAGTCTGTTCTAAATACACCAAGGTGTGACGTTTTTCATTCAATAAGAAGGCAGCAATTTCGACTGGAACTTCGACTTGAACTTCACCATGACGTTCGCGCAGGGCAATCTCTTCCACTTTACGCATAATTGAAAGGGATAAAGAACGCAGGTCACGGACCATGCCGGTACCATGACAGCGTGGACAAACGTAGCCAGTCGCTTCTTCAAGAGAAGGACGCAGACGTTGACGGCTCATTTCCATCAAACCAAAACGTGACAATTGACCGAACTGAATACGGGCACGGTCACTTTGCGTTGCTTCACGTAGCTTCGCTTCCACCATACGCTGGTTGCGGTCTTTGGTCATGTCGATGAAGTCGATCACCACCAGGCCACCGATATCGCGTAAACGTAATTGACGCGCGATTTCTTCTGCCGCTTCAATGTTGGTGTTCAACGCGGTGTCTTCAACGTCGCTACCGCGAGTCGATTTTGCTGAGTTAATGTCAATTGACACTAAAGCTTCAGTTTGGTCGATCACGATCGAACCGCCAGAAGGCAATTTTACTTCACGTTCATAAGCGGTTTGAATTTGACTTTCAATCGCGAAATGCGCGAATAAAGGTTCATTTAAGGTATAAGTTTTCAGTTTTTCTAACTGACGTGGCATTACCGCTTTTACGAAGTTATAGGCTTCGTTATAGGCTTGTTCTGAGTCAATCAGGATTTCAGCAACATCATCACGCAGGTAGTCACGAATGGCACGTGTTACCACACCCGCTTCCTGATGTACCAGCATTGGCGATGGGCCTGAACTTGCCGTGCTCTGGATTTGTGCCCAAAGGTCTAACAAGTGCTGTAAGTCGAGTTGCAATTCTTCTTGTGAACGGCCAATCCCGGCAGTACGCACAATCACGCTCATACCACGTGGCACGTTCAGTGTTGCCAGCATTTCTTTCAGTTCTTCACGCACTGAACCGGAAATCTGACGGCTGATACCACCACCTTTCGGGTTGTTTGGCATTAATACCAAATAACGGCCAGCAAGTGAGATAAAAGTAGACAGGGCAGCGCCTTTGTTGCCACGCTCTTCTTTTTCCACCTGAACCAGAAGTTCGGTGCCTTCAGTGATCAGTTCACGGATATTTGAAGTTTGGCGAGGGTCGGCTTTGTAATATGAATTTGCGATTTCACGCATTGACAGGAAGCCTTGGCGACCTGCACCGTATTCAACGAATACAGCTTCTAAAGAAGGTTCAACGCGAGTCACGTGACCTTTGTAGATATTGGATTTTTTTTGTTCACGGGTACGATTTTCTAAATCAAAATCGTAAAGACGCTGACCAGTGACAAGTGCAACGCGAATTTCTTCGGCATGTGTTGCATTAATCAACATACGTTTCATGGGTGTAACACCTTATAGTGATACACAGCAAAAAATCGCTATACACGTAGCGAACATCACACATCACGGATCAATGGCTCAAATCTGCAATGAATTTCATTGTGGTTTGAGTCTTTTATGACCGAGCTCTATTTAATATAGATGGGCTTCGGTTTTTGATTCACGTATTGATGATGGCAATACGGCTTCAATCTTTAAACGGATTAAAGTCACCTGAACGCTTCACTGGCGGACGAGCGGTGCATTGGATGTGTGTAACTTTCACTGTCACATTGCTCGAAGATCATCCCTTCTTTATAGAAAGTGTCTTGATACGGAATTGTCGTCGTATCTTTACAAACTGTGCAGATCCAATGCATCAACGCTGTAGCCTGAAGTCGTCTTCAGGTTGCGACTAATCTGATGTGTATCAGTTTACGTTTAAAAACCAACAAAGTTGGCGACATATTTTTTAAGACAAACTGATTTATGTACCTGAGGTACAATTAAACGCAACAGTTTGCTTTGTTTGCCGATATAATAAGCCTTCGGCGTGGCATAATTCTTTGGGGACCTTCCCGTATCATGTGAGTCTTTAATTGAACAATCAAGTTCAGAAAAATCTGAAATGATTCAACTTTTACTCACAAACGATGGTTTCCGTGCGCTGACTATATCAAACCTTGCATCATCTGCCTATGGGCTAAGCTTATGTTTCTTGTGTAAAGCATAACCTAAGTGATCAGTTTTTAATCAATTTTAGTATTTTTTGGGTCATAGTAACTGTATGAATTCTACGCAACAATGGCAAAACGTCACTTGGTTTGAAGTGGATGAACATCAAGATGGACAACGCATCGATAATTTCCTGTTTAGTCGTCTGAAAGGTGTGCCAAAAAGCCGTATCTATCGTCTGATTCGTGAAGGCCAGGTTCGCGTTAATAAAAAACGCATTAAAGCAGAAACCAAACTCGCAATCGGTGACCAGATTCGCGTTGCGCCGATTCGCTATGAACAAAAAGATGAATCTGCTGCACCTGTTTCTGACAAAGTGGCACAAGGCTTATTGGCCCGTGTGATTTATGAAGATGAAGGTTTGATGGTCGTGAATAAACCTTCCGGGATTGCTGTGCATGGTGGTAGCGGTGTGGCCTATGGCCTGATTGAGGGCTTGCGTGCCGCAACCGGTAAAAAGTATCTGGAACTGATTCACCGGATTGACCGTGATACTTCCGGTCTGGTGATGATTTCCAAAAAGCGTAGCGTGTTGAAAACATTACAAGATATGTTGCGTGAACATAAAATCAAAAAAACCTATGCCGCTGTAGTAAAAGGGCAGGTCAGTCTGGATAAACAGCTGATTGATGCACCTTTACATCGTTACGAGCTGGCCAATGGTGAACGTCGTGTCTGCGTGTCCCCGAAAGAAGGTAAAGAGTCTAAAACCCAGTGGAATGTGCAGGAACGTTTTATGCATGCCACACTGGTGTATGCATCTCCGCTTTCTGGTCGTACCCATCAGATTCGTGTTCATGGTTTGAGTATTGGTCATCCGCTAGTAGGCGATGAAAAGTATGGTCATGAAACAGAATATCGTGGGCCAAAACCACGCCGTTTGTGTTTACATGCAATGCGTCTGGACATTCCGGGCTATCCAGCGATTGAAGCGCCATTGCCGGAAGATATGCAGAGTCTGGTGGCGCAGTTAAGAGCGCAGAAAGCGGATAAACCGGCTGCCCAATAAGGACTTATTTTTTCTTTTAATAAATTTAATCCACCCTCACCCTCCTTTGAAAAAGGAGGGAATTCCCCTATTTCTTAAAGAGGGCTAGGGGAGATTAAATTTCGAAAGAATCCTCTCCCTAAGCAGCACTGCTGAGCAAGTCTCCTTCTTGCACGTCGTTTAAAGCAGTGCTTTAAACTCGTTCAGGAGAGGGAACGTTACTTATTAAATAGTAATGTTGAATTAAAACTTCATTGATAATTCGACTTTATTGGTTCTTTTATTAAAGTCATTTGCTTAAGAATGAAAAATTCCTTCTCCTTGTAGGAGAGGGCTTCAAGACTGAATCAAATCTAGGAAATCTTTTATGAACTCACCTGTAAAATTGGTCATTTTCGATTGGGATGGCACTTTATTTGATTCAGTCGGTCAAATCGTGGCGAGTTTGCAGTTTGCCGTACAGCAGTTTCAGCAGCCGTTAACGGATGCAGATGCGAAAAGTATTATTGGACTGGGTTTACCTGAAGTTGCACAGCGTTTATTCCCGACAGTACCAGAATTACATACGGATATTTTGCAGGCTTATTCCGATCATTATGTTGCCATCTCATCAGGAGACTCCTGGTTTGAAGGCGTAGCGCACATGCTCGCAGATTTACAGCAGCAAGGCGTGAAGCTGGCAGTAGCCACAGGGAAAAGCCGTAAAGGTCTGGATCGTGTATTAAAACAGACGAACAGTGAAGAGCTGTTTGTGAGTACGCGCGCAGCCAGCGAAACCCATTCTAAACCTCATCCACTCATGTTAGAAGAAATTCTGGCGGAAACCGGTGTGCAGGCTGAACATGCGATTATGGTCGGTGATACGTCTTATGATCTGGAAATGGCGCAAAATATTGCCATGCCAAGCGTTGGGGTAAGTTATGGTGTGCATGAACCTGAACTTTTAGCACAATTTAATCCAGTCTGTATCGTGGATGATGTGGCTGCTTTGCATAGCGCTTTGTTGGCTAAAGTCCAATGGAAACAAGCAGTTTAATCCATTATCTTGGTTGCAGTGAAAAACAAGTATTTCCCCGGTTTGAATTGGCTGGGGAGTGCTGCAGATTTAATCGCTGGTTCTTATCTTTTAGTCTAAAGTCGTAATTGTACTGATTTTATTCGGTCATATTATGGCAGTTATTTTGCTAAATAACGATGTGTTTTAAATAATAAGATTTTGTTTTATTTAGTTTTTCATAAATTATTCTTATAGATAATAGCTATAGCAAAAAATAAAATAACTATTGGCACAAACGCCGGATTTTTCCCATCCTAAAACTGTTTATTCCTATGCTCGCTCTGAGAAAGGCAGTCCATACGGATGATCAGCCTGATCATGTCCATATTTTCTGTCCCTCTTAGATCCCGGCATAAGCCTAATTTTTGCAGTTTAAGGAAACATTGATGTCGAATTCTGCTGTTGTTGAATCAGTTGCACAAGCATTACGTACTGCTGAACTCTCAAAAACTGCGATCGCACCGATTCGCCCGGAGCTTGGTGGTGAAAGTGCTGACGTAGATATTGCCTATGCCGTTCAGGAAGTAAATACCGAGCGTGCTCTGGCGGAAGGTCGCCGTCTGGTAGGTCGTAAAATTGGTTTGACATCGAAAGTGGTTCAAGCACAGCTTGGCGTAGATCAGCCTGACTTCGGTATGTTGTTTGCCGACATGGCTTATGGCGATGGTGAAGCAATTCCAGCCGGTCTTCTGATTCAGCCAAAAGTTGAAGCAGAAATTGCATTGGTGATTAATCAGGATTTAACCAAAGAAAAACACACGTATGCAGACATTATCAGCGCGACTGATTATGCATTGCCTGCAATTGAAGTAGTCGATAGCCGTATCGAAAACTGGAAAATTAGCCTGATTGATACTGTGGCGGATAACGCATCTTCTGCTGCATTTGTCTTGGGTTCTCAGCCGGTTAAGTTAGAAAAACTTGATCTTGTGAACTGCAAGATGGTGATGACGCGCGGTGAGGAAGTCGTTTCTCAAGGCGTGGGTAAAGCATGTCTTGCAAACCCACTCAATGCTGCGGTTTGGCTTGCAGATGAAATGGTGCGTCGTGGCCGTCCATTGTTGGCAGGTGACATCATCTTGACGGGTGCTTTAGGTCCAATGGTTGTGGCGCAACCAGGTGATGAATTCAAAGTTGAAATTGAAGGCTTCGGTTCAGTAACCGCTGCATTCGCTGCTGAATAATCAAGATTCCAAGAGAGTACATTCATGAAAAAGATTAAATGTGCAATGATCGGTCCAGGGAATATTGGTACTGATTTGCTTTATAAATTACAACGCAGCGAATGGTTAGAGCCTGTTTGGATGGTGGGGATTGACCCGACTTCTGAAGGTTTGGCGCGTGCTGCGAAAATGGGTTTAAAAACCACAGCTGAAGGCGTTGATGGTCTTCTTCCTCATGTGATTGCTGATGACATCAAAATTGCATTCGACGCAACTTCTGCCTATGTCCATGCTGAAAACAGCCGCAAGCTGAATGAACTTGGCGTGTTGATGATCGACTTAACGCCTGCTGCGATTGGTCCATTTTGTGTACCACCAGTCAACCTTGAAGCATTACTACAAGCGGGCGAAGTACCAAACGTGAACATGGTGACATGTGGCGGTCAGGCAACGATTCCAATGGTAGCTGCAGTTTCTCGCGTTCAACCGGTTGAATATGGTGAGATCATTGCAACGGTATCGACTAAATCAGTAGGTCCAGGTACACGTAAAAACATTGATGAATTCACACGTACTACTGCAGGTGCCATTGAGAAAGTCGGCGGCGCGAAACAAGGTAAAGCGATCATCATCATTAACCCGGCTGAGCCACCTCTAATGATGCGTGATACTGTTCACTGTCTAGTAGAAGGTGAGCCGGATCAGGCAGCGATCACTGAATCTGTACATGCCATGATCAAGGAAGTTCAAAAATACGTACCAGGTTACAAGCTTGTAAATGGTCCTGTATTTGATGGCAACCGTGTATCAATTTACTTGGAAGTTGAAGGTCTGGGTGACTTCCTGCCGAAATATGCCGGTAATCTTGACATCATGACTGCTGCTGCTGCACGTACTGCAGAGATGTTTGCAGAACACGTATTCAATAAAGACGCTTAAGGAGCAACCACATGTCTAAGATTATTGTTCATGATATGACGTTACGTGATGGTATGCATCCACAGCGCCATCAAACCACTGTTGAGCAAATGATTGCGATTTCAACAGCACTTGATGATGCAGGCGTACCTTTAATTGAAGTCACGCATGGTGACGGCCTTGGCGGTTCATCCGTCAACTACGGTTTTGCTGCGGCAACGGATGAAGAATACCTGTCTGCTGTTGTGCCACGTATGAAGAATGCCAAAATTTCTGCACTTCTTCTGCCTGGGATCGGTACGGTTGACCATTTGAAAATGGCACACGAAATTGGTGTATCAACCATTCGTGTGGCAACGCACTGTACTGAAGCTGACTGTTCTGAACAGCACATCACGGCTGCACGCAAACTAGAAATGGATACGGTCGGTTTCTTGATGTTGGCGCACATGGCGACTCCTGAAAAACTGCTTGAAGAAGCAAACAAGATGGTGTCTTACGGTGCAAACTGTATCTATGTCACTGACTCAGCAGGTTATATGCTTCCTCAAGATGTCATCGACCGTGTGGGTCATTTACGTCAACACTTGGACCCAAGCATTGAGCTCGGTTTCCACGGTCACCATAACTTGGGTATGGGCGTATCGAATACGGTTGCTGCGGTACAAGCCGGTGCAGTACGTGTTGACTTAGCATCTGCAGGTTTGGGTGCGGGTGCGGGTAATACACCACTTGAGTTGTTCATTGCGGTTGCAAACCGTATGGGCATGGACACTGGCGTTGACTTGTTCAAAGTACAAGACGTTGCTGAAGATCTGGTCATTCCAATGATGCACAACCCGATCCGCGCGGATCGTGATGCAGCAACTTTGGGTTATGCGGGTGTTTACTCTTCATTCCTGTTGTTTGCTAAACGCGCTGAAGCGAAATATGGCGTATCTGCACGTGAAATCCTGATGGAGCTTGGTCGTCGTGGTACGGTCGGTGGTCAGGAAGACATGATTGAAGATTTAGCATTAACTATGTCTAAAGCGCGCGAGTTACAAGCTTAATTTTTAATGCATTCGTATTAAAATAAGGCTAATAAAAAAGCATCCGATTTGGATGCTTTTTTATTATGAAGTAGATTTAATAATATATTAAAACTCTGATCTCAGATATTTTAGTTATAGTGCTATGTGAAGATTATTTCAGTTTAATTTTTTCCTTAAACATAAAAACGATAAATAAAAAATATTATCTTAAAGTTTTTAAAAAAATTGCTCTTATTAATAGAAGAAACAAAAATTTGAATTAAATATCTGGTCAAATTTTTATTTTCTTTAATCGGTTTAAAATCTAAGAGATTGAGTGCTTAAATCTGGGCTTGGAATATGCAGAGCTAAAAGAGCAAAAGTTTAATACTGTGGTCGGATTTTTTATTTAAACCGACTTGCGCATGATGGCTGCATGGATTTTATCAGCTGAATGGGGAACTCATCATGCGTCGTCACAATTTATGGATTGCAATGCTTGCTGCGACAGCAACTTTAGGGACAACTGCAACGAATGCAGACTTTATTGACGACAGCAATGTTCAACTCAAATTTAAAAACTTTTATCTAGACCGTCAGTATCAAGATGACTATTCATCACGTAATTGGGGTTCTTGGTCACAAGGCGTGACTCTGGATGCCAAGTCGGGTTATCACGATATCGGTGGTGGTGTTCAGGTTGGTGCTGATGTACTGGTGCAACATGCCGTCAAACTTAATGGCCGTGATAAAAATCCGGACTGGGTTTTACCGCACGATGGCAAAGAATCAAAAGACCATTTCGGTAAAGTTGGTGCGACCTTAAAAGCCAAAGTGTCACAAACTGAGCTGAAAGTCGGCGAGTTATTGCCGGTATCTCCAGTCTTGGTATTCGATCCATCGCGTCAGTTATTGACGACTTATAGCGGTGCTTGGTTAGAGTCTAAAGACCTTAAGGATACCAAGTTAACTCTGGCTTATATTGATGGCATTAATAACCGTTATGACAACCAGTTCCGTGATTTAACTAAATTTGCTCCACCAAGTTTCTATGATACGGGTGCTGAAGCTGATGGCATGTGGATTGCGGGTGTAGACCACCAGCTTACTAAAGAAGTAGGGGCGAGCTACTGGTATGCCGATGTTCAAGACATTTACCAACAGCATTATCTAGGTGTCAATTACAAAACTGCGCTCGGTGAAAAAACCAAATTAGATAGCCACATCCGTTACTTCGATAACTCGGAATCAGGTGACAAGTTGTATGGTGAAATTGATAACCAGGCTGTGTCTGTCGCTGCAAAAGTAAATCATGGTGCACATAGCGTAGGTGTGGGTTACCAGCAAATGTTTGGTGATAGCGCATTCCCGACATTGGGTGGTTGGGTGCCACAGCCTTATCTGGCGAACTGGGGGGTAGCGACTTTTACCGCGCCAGAAGAAAAGTCATGGAGTGTTTCTTATGGCTATGATTTCTCTGAAATGGGTGCAAAAGGCTTAAATGCAACAGCCGTATATTTCAAAGGTTATGATCAGAAAGGTACTGGGGCGTATCAAGGCCAGAACTTTAATACGGATGAAGTGAATGCCATCGTCAACTACACTGTGCCAGAAGGGAAATTAAAAGGTTTGGGTGTACAGGCGATGTATATTGATGTGAATTTTGCCAATCCAGCAAAACCAGACCTGCAAGAATACCGTGTCGCCACCACTTATACCCATAAATTCTAATACCCCTATATTTTAAAAGCAGTCAGTCTTCTGGCTGCTTTTTGGTTTAAGAATGCAGTTAAAACCTTAGTTTATGTAGGGTTTAATTTATAAAAAAATATATAAAACAAACACTTAAATTATATCTATTTTGTTGGGTGCAATCGTAATTTTGTATCAGTTTGCTGCGGTTGAGCGGTTAATATAAGGGTGTACACAAGTAATTTTAATGAGTCAACTTGACGTCGAATTCTTGAAAATAGAGGGACACGCAAGCGAAAGACTGTAAGAGGAAGCAATATGAGCACTGTTCAAATCCCTGACTATCAAACAGATCCATTCTTTGGCTTAGAAGACAAATGGATTGAAACCGCTGAAGGCGAGTTGACCCATTACCATGAAATTGGTGAAGGTACGCCTATTCTATTTTTACACGGTTCAGGTACAGGTGTATCGGCCGCGGCAAACTGGTGGTTAAACCTGCCACAAATTGGTGAGCAAGCGCGTTGTATCGCGATTGATACCATTGGTTATGGCCAAACTGTGGTTGCACCGGGTACTGAATATGGTATCCGTGCCTGGGTAGATCATGCGATCCGTACGCTAGATGCTTTGGGTATCGAAAAAACCTGGTTGGTCGGTAACTCTCTGGGTGGCTGGTTAGCATTCCAGATGGCATTGGATTATCCAGATCGTATTTTGGGTATCGTGTCTATGGGTACGGGCGGTGCGAAACAGACAGCTGCACTTAAAGCTCACGCAAACCCAGTTCTTACAGAAGAAGGAATCAAGAAAACCCTTTCTATGTTTGTCGTAAACAAAGACCTGATTACTGATGAACTGGTAAAAGTACGTTTTGCTTCTGCTGCAAATGACTATGCATCAAATCGTTTAATGGATGTGGTTGGCGCACGTGACCGTGACCGTTTCGAATTCCCATTAGACTTCGAAAAAATGAAAGACATTACTGTGCCTGTACTATTGATTCATGGTACGCAAGACGTGGTGATTCCGGTTTCTCGTACTTGGGACATCCTGAACATCGTGCCAAATGCTGATGCACATATCTTCAGCCAATGCGGTCACTGGTCTCAAGTTGAAAAAGCAGATGAGTTCAACACTGTGATCAAAAACTACCTGGCTGTTCACGGCGTAAAATAAGTTTGATACAGTTTTAAAAAAGGATGGCTTTGGTCATCCTTTTTTATATCGGAAATATTTAAGGTAGCGCACCTAAGTGAGTTTGATTCTCATTTATTTGAATAAATATAAAAATCTAATAATTTTTATAGGTTTGAGCTATTTAAACTGAGAAAAATCCGAATGAAACTTTATTAGACTTAAGTGGTAAATGCAGTACATTTAGAGCTAAAAATACACAATTTGGGTCAAGGGCAAGTGACAAATTTAAGCGCCAGAAATAGATTCTTTATTATAAAATAGAATTAAAAATGGATTCTTAAGCATAAAATAATAAAACAAAAAAAGCACATGCCTATCATAAGTTGAATGGCATATGCCTAATGCAGGGAAGAAATAGGATTAATTTTGTTCGCTACGGTTAATATCCAGATAGAACACACGGGTCAAAAGCTCAAGAAATTTGCTCACGACATAGGATTTGTTGTTTTTATGGTAGCTGACATACAGGTCTAAATAGGGCAACTCCACGTCCAGCGGACGAATCACGGTATTATCCATGGTTAGTGGTGCAATATAGCCAGGCAAAATGGTACAGCCTAGGCCCATTCCGATCGAGTTGATATTAAATAAAATATTATCGGCCTTTTGCACGATATTGAGTTCAATGCCGTTGGCTTTGGCAAAGTCCAGAATAGCCTGGTTCAGGGTCAAGGACTGCTCTGCTGATGGAATAATAAAATCAATACCATTCAATGCTTTAACAGGAATTCTTTCGTATTTTGCTAAGGGGTGATCTTTAGGCAGGAGAAAAATCAGCGGTTCACGAATCACGAACTGGCTTTCAATTTCATCACTATTGAAATTATGACGGGTAAAGGTCAGATCCAGATCACCTTTTTTTAACAAACGCATCTGCTCATTGTTGTTCAGGCTGAGCAGTTCAATTTTTAAATCCGGGTTCTGTACACGTAAATTTGGCAAGATATACGGGAATATTTTCATCTCGGCCACCGGTACAAAACCGATGCGGAGCATTTGCTGCTTGGCCTGTGACACCTGACGTGCCATGGCAACGGCCTTGTCCGCTTGTGCCAGGGTGAGACGAGCCTGTTCCAGGAATACGGCGCCTTCTTCGGTCAGCTCTACTTTACGTTTGGTTCGGTTGAGTAGCTTTACGCCAACATCTTCTTCCAGGTCTTTGATTTGCTGGCTAAGTGAAGGTTGAGCCGTATAAAGTTTAAGTGCTGCCTTACTAAAATTGAGCTCTTCAGCAACGGTGATAAAGTAGCGAAGGTGTCGTAATTCCATGTCATCAACCCAAAGAGTAATCCAAAAAATGTCTTACTATAATTTCCTCAAAGTATAATCTATAAACAACTATGTCGTGAAGATTATTTTCCCATTCATAAACTAAATGCTCTGGCGGAATTAATAGATGTTTTAATATAAAAATTCACGTGCTTAATAATTGCTTTAAGCTCTTAATTGAAACAAAAAAAATATTTCCCGAAAAACGCTGTCAAATCCATCATCGTTGAAAAGTTGAGTCTATTACTTTGTGCCAAAGATAGGTCACAGGAGAGCTTTTCATGAGTGGAAAAATTGATGTGCGCGAAATCGATGCTTTAGTCGATGCACAAAATGGACGTATTACGCCATCTATTTATACAGACCCTGACATTTACGAATTAGAACTTGAACGTGTGTTCGGTCGTACCTGGTTGTTCCTTTGCCATGAAAGCCAGATTCCTAAGGCTGGTGACTTCTTCAATACCTACATGGGTGAAGATCCAATTATTGTGGCACGTCAAAAAGACGGTTCAATCAAAGCATTCTTAAACCAGTGCCGTCACCGCTCTATGCGTGTGAGCTTCGCAGACTGTGGTAATACCCGTGCATTTACTTGCCCATACCACGGCTGGTCTTACGGTATTGACGGTTCTTTAAAAGATATCCCGCTTGAAGATCGTGCTTACCCACATGGTGCATGTAAAGAGCAATGGGGTCTGGTTGAAGTGAATCGTGTGAAGTCTTACAAAGGCTTGGTATTCGCTTGTTGGGATGAAACCACACCTGATCTAGAAGAATACATGGGCGATATCGCGTGGTATTTAGATGGCGTTGTTGACCGTCGTCCAGGTGGTACTGAAATCATTGGTGGTGTACACAAGTGGGAAATCGAGTGTAACTGGAAATTTGCAGCGGAACAGTTTGCATCTGACCAATATCACGCCTTGTTCTCTCACGCTTCTGCGATCCAAGTATTGGGTGCGAAACCAGACGACGAATCATCTAAGAAATTAGGTGCTGCGCAAACTGCTCGTCCAGTTTGGGAAACTGCCAAAGACGCGATCCAGTACGGTTCACGTGGTCACGGTTCAGGCTTCTTCTTTACAGAGAAACCAGACGCAAACGTATGGGTTGACGGTGAAGTTGCCAACTACTTCCGTGAAACTTACGACGAAGTTAAAGAGCGCCTAGGCGAGACTCGTGCATTGCGTCTTGCAGGTCACAACACCATGTTCCCAACTTTGTCTTGGTTGAACGGTACTGCAACACTTCGTGTATGGCACCCACGTGGTCCAAACAAAACTGAAGTGTGGGCATTCTGTATTGCTGATGCTGAAGCATCTCAAGAAGTAAAAGAAGCATTTGAACGTTCTGCAACGCGTGCCTTTGGTCCAGCCGGTTTCCTAGAGCAAGATGACTCTGAAAACTGGATCGAGATCCAAAAAGTTTTACGTGGTTATAAAGCACGTCAAAACAAACTCATTATGGAAATGGGTAAAGGCAACGAAAAAGTACGTGAAGATGGTATCCCAGGTATCACCAACTACATTTTCTCTGAAACTGCAGCACGTGGTATGTACCGCCGCTGGGCAGATTTATTGATCCATGAAAAATGGGAAGACGTAGAAAAAGCAGCTGACGAATATGAGAAGGAGCTTATGAAATGAGTCAAATCAGCTTAGAACTTCATCACCAAATTAGTCAGTTCCTGTATCGCGAAGCAAAATTGCTAGACGATTGGAAATTCCGCGAATGGTTAGATACCTTAGCTGAAGATATTTCTTACACGCTACGTACCACGCCAAACGCACAAACCCGTGACCGTCGTCGTTCAGTTGAACCACCTACCACTTGGGTGTTTAACGATTCGAAAGACCTTTTAGAACGTCGTGTAGCACGTCTTGAAACTGGTATGGCTTGGGCTGAAGAGCCTCCATCACGTACAACACACATGGTGTCTAACGTGATCGTAGAAGCAACTGAAGTTGAAGGCGAATACGACGTGTACGTAACTTACTTGTTATACCGTACACAGAAAGAGAAAGACGTCGTGATTTACTGTGGTAAACGTCATGACAAGATCCGTAAAGTTGAAGGTGGCTTAGGCTTCCAAATCTTCAACCGTAAGATCACGCTTGACCAAGTTACTTACAGTTCACATAACCTGAGTGTGTTCTTCTAATGAATAAGATTTTTGTATGCCAAGTTGACGAATTAGACGAAGGCGAAGCGTTAAAAGTAGATTGTGGCGTAAACGGTATCGAAGCGCTTGCTGTATTTAACAATGGCGGTGAATTCTTCGCTATGAACGATAAATGCAGTCATGGTAATGCTTCTATGTCTGAAGGTTACCTTGAAGATGACGGTACTGTGGAATGTCCATTGCATTCAGCACGTTTCTGTTTAAAAACAGGTGAAGCATTGTGTCTACCTGCAACTGATCCAATCAAAACATTCCCAGTGATTGTTGAAGATGGCCAATTGTTTGTAGAGATGGCAGGAGAGTAAGCATGGGTTGGCTACAGGGCGAAGTTGCACTTATTACTGGTGGTGGTTCAGGCTTAGGCTGGGCTTTGGTCGAGCGTTTTATTGAGGAAGGTGCACAAGTTGCGGTTCTTCAACGTTCAAAAGCGAAAGTGGATGCCTTGAACGAACACTTCGGTGGAAAAGTTCTTGCGATCGAAGGTGATGTAGCCAGCTATGCAGATAACGTTCGTGCAGTTCAAGCCACTGTGGAACGTTTCGGTAAACTCGATTGTTTCGTTGGTAATGCCGGTATTTGGGATCACTATGCCGATATCGTCAATACCTCTGGTGAGCAACTAGAAAAAGCCTTTGACGAGATTATGGGCATCAATACCAAATCTCTGATCCTCGGTGCGAAGGCTGCACTGGATGCATTGATCGCTTCTGAAGGTTCTATCATATTTACTTTGTCTAATTCGGCACTGTACTCCGCTGGCGGAGGCCCTGTATATACTGCATCTAAGCATGCGGGTGTCGGGATTATGAAAGAACTGGCTTACGAGCTTGCGCCTAAAGTACGAGTGAACGCGGTTGCACCGTCAGGTATGAATGTGAATATCAAAGGTGCGGCATCGCTGGGTCAGGAAAATGTGGGCCTGCTCGATGCACGTGATCCTGAGAAAATTGCACGTGGCATGCCACTGAATTTCTTGCCTGAACCGGAAGATATGACCGGTTCATACGTGCTGTTGGCATCTCGTCAAAACAACCGTCCTTTGACTGGTGTTCTGATCAATGCAGAATGCGGTCTAGGTATTCGTGGCCTACGTCAGCCACGTGCAGGTTTCTTTGACGAATAAACATCTAGTCTCATTCAAATGGACTTACCGGCAGCCTCTTCTCTCAGGGCTGCTTTCCTTCTAGGAGTCTCTCATGGCCGTTAAACTTATTTGTGCATCGCACAGTCCTTTAATGGAATTTGCTTCACCTCAAGATCAATCAAAAAAGCAAAAAGTTCGTGCTGCTTTTGAAAAACTCTCTGCTGAAGTAAAAGCTTACGACCCAACCCTGATCATCACTTTTGGTCCAGATCATTTTAATGGTTTCTTCTATGACCTGATGCCAAGTTTCTGCGTCGGTATTCGTGCCAAAGCTGCAGGTGACTGGGATTATGGTAAAGACAATGACCACATTGATGTACCTGAATACAAGGCATTAGATCTGGTTCGACGTGTACTGGATGAAGGCGTGGATGTTGCCTACTCATACCGTATGCAGGCCGACCATGGCGTGACTCAGCCCTTACATTTCCTGTGTGAAGGCAAACTTGATCGTTATCCAACGATTCCAATTTTTATTAATGGCGCTGCAGCACCGATGCCAACCACCAAACGTACTATTGCTTTGGGCCGTGCTGTGGGTCAATACATCAAGTCTTTAAACCTTGAAAACGAGCGTGTGCTTGTTTTAGGTACCGGTGGTCTGTCACATGATCCACCTACACCACAAATGGGTGCAGTACTACCAGAAGTGGAAGAGTTCCTGATTGCAGGTCGTTATCCAACGCCTGAAGCACGTCATGCACGTCAATCCAAGATTATTGCAGTGGGTCAAAAGCTGGCAGCAGGAGATACGTCAGTTGCCGTGCCTTTGAATGCTGAATGGGATATTGCCCTGCTAGAAACCTTCAAGCATGCTGATTTTGCAACATTAGAAGCGATGACTGAAGCTGAAATCCGCCATGATGGTGGTCGTGGTGGTCAGGAAGTCCGTTCTTGGATGGCTGCCTTCGCTGCCTTAAGCGAAATGGGTGAGTATGAAATGACCACACATTGCTATGAAGACATCAGCGAATGGATTGCCGGCTTCGGTATCGTATCTGCAGAGTTAAAAGGTTAAGAAAATGAGCAACGTAAACAACATCGTGATCGTGGGTGCTGGCCAGGCAGGTGCGAGCGCAATTTTAGAACTTCGTGGCAACAAGTATGAAGGCAAAATTACCTTAATTGGTGATGAAAGCCATCTTCCTTATGAGCGTCCACCGTTGTCTAAAGATGTGATTCTAAAACCTGAAGACACCAAGATCGAAATCCTGTCGGAACAGAAACTGGCAGATTTAGGCGTAGAAACGATTCGCGGCAATGGCGTAGCGAAAATTAATGCCGAAGCGAAAACGGTTGAACTCCTGAACGGTGATGTTGTTGCTTACGACAAGCTCTTGCTTGCAACAGGTGGTGCCGCGCGCCGTTTGCCTAATTTCGATGCTTTGGGCAAACACGTCTATACCCTGCGTAACTTGGAAGATTCACAGGCACTGGTGCCTGTACTTCAAGCCGGTCGCCGTATCATCCTGATCGGTGGTGGCGTGATTGGTCTTGAGCTTGCATCATCTGCACGTTACAAAGACTGTCAGGTCACTGTGATCGAAATGGGTCCGATGGTCATGGGCCGTTGTTCACCGCAAATTCTGAGCGAATTCCTGCTGGAACAGCATCGTCAAAACCAGGTCGATGTGCGTCTTGAAACCAAGATTGCAGATTGCCGTTTAGACGGTGAAGAAGTGGTGGTAACGCTAGAAGGCGGTGAAGAGCTTCGTGCTGATGCTGTAGTTTACGGAATCGGGATTGTGCCAAATGCACAGCTTGCAGTAGATGCAGGTCTGGATGTTGATGTTGCGATCAAAGTGAATGAACACTGCCAGACTTCAAATGCTGATATTTATGCAGCAGGCGATGTTGCGACTCAGTTACGTGACTGTGGCAACCACCGCCGCGTTGAAACCTGGGAAAATGCCAACCTTCAGGCAAGCATCTTTGCGCGTCACGTGATGGGTGTGGAACATCCGAAAGCCAATCCGGCCTGGTTCTGGACCGATCAGCTGAATATCAACTTCCAGTTTGTCGGCGATATGGCCGCAGCTGAATGGCATATCCGTGGTGAAATGGATGCAGCCAAAGGTGCAGACAATTCATTCGTGATGTACGGTGTGACCGATGGTCAGATCGTTGGCGGGATTACCGTGAATGCAGCCAAAGAAATGCGTCATTTGAAAAAAATGATCAGCAAAAATACGGCGTTTGATGTTGAAAAACATTTGGATATCGCGCAAGACTTACGCAAAATTGCTTAAGTTGTATTGAGATATCTTGGGACAGACCTATGTTTTGCATAGGTCTGTTTTTTTATGTTTATCGAATACTATCTATATGATCACTACCTCAAGTTTCAGTTTTGGTTTGTATTACTTTGCGTAGGTCATGCCTCATTTTTGATAGATGAGCCATACATGGCGCAAGGTGACAAAAATCTTTTTCTAAACTTGAGAAGTGTACTTCGCAAGATGTCCATATATCCCAGTTTAGCGGCGGCATCCATGTCGCCCTCCCATGTAGTTGATGATGGATGGACTCTATTTTTAGTCTTATTTATACCACTAGTCACGATAGTACCTACAGCTCTGAATAACAGGTTTACTATTTAGAACAATCAGATTTGAGGATGATATGAAATCATCATTGCCGGTCACGGCAAGTATTTACGCTTTATTGGTACTGATCTGGGCAGCAACGCCACTGGCGATTGTCTGGAGCGTGGCCGAGATTCACCCGATGTGGGTGCTGATCATTCGCTATTTCGGTGCCTCGGTTATTGCGCTGTTCCTGCTAAAGATCATGCGCGACCCGCTGCCTTTTGACCGTACTTCAATGAAAAGTTATCTGGCAGGCAGTTTGAATTTAATCGGCGCGCAGCTGTTTATTTATCTGGCAGCCAATTATCTGACCTCAGGGTTGATGGCACTAATTTTTGGTTTTTCACCGCTGATCGCCGGTTTAATCGGTCATGTGATTTTAAAAACCCATAAACTGATCTGGTTGCAATGGCTCGGCATGGCAGTGGCCGTCGCAGGTTTGTGTTTTGTTTTTGCCGACTCGGCAGACAGCAAGATCAATCCCTGGGGGGTGGTGCTGATGCTGATCAGTATGGTGTCTTACATCAGTTCGATCTTCTGGGTTAAACAGATTAATGCCCCCTTGAGTCCGATGTCGCAAGCGACGGGTTCATTGCTGATCTCCGCGGCTGGTTCAGTCATTTTAGTGCCGTTTATCTGGCAACATATGCCGACTCAATTGCCTAGCACACAGGCAATGATCGGTTTTGTATTTACCATGATCATGTCCTCGATTGTGGCGATGCTGTGCTATTTCTGGCTGATTCGCCGTCTAAATGCTTCGACCGTCTCATTGAGTAATGTGATGACGCCGGTGATCGCTCTGGTATTGGGAGCAACCTTAAATCATGAAATTATCAGCAGTCATGCTTTTGCGGGAATTGCCGTGGTGATGTTCGGGATCATCATGTATTTCTGGAAAGAGTGGCGCGAACAGTATTTTTCCAAGCGTTAAAACTGTAAAAATAAAAAGGGCGAAAGCCCTTTAATTATTTTAGTAGAAAGTAGAGGGATTCAGCAGCGGGAGAGATCACGACTAAGCAACAATTTGTAAAACAACTTTCAATAATAAATGATTAAGATTTTGATACATAAATCATTCAAGCTTGCACAAGCTTATTTAGGACAGTGTCAGGATGTCTGAATCCAATAAAATCGTAGTTTATGCAGCCCTGTTTGGTAATCTGGCGATTGCGCTGGTTAAATTTGTTGCGTCCTATATAACCAATAGTTCTGCCATGTTCAGTGAGGCAATTCATTCCGTAGTGGATACCTTAAATGAAATTTTACTGCTGTATGGCATAAAAAAATCAGAAAAACCTGCAAATGCCAAACATCCTTTTGGTTATGGACGTGAACTGTATTTTTGGGCTTTTATTGTGGCACTGATGGTTTTTGCGTTGGGTGCGATTGTATCCATCTATCAGGGGATACAGCATATTCTTCAGCCTGAAGTCATGCAGGATCCATTGATCAATTATATTGTGCTGGGTCTAGCGATTCTTTTTGAAGGATTTTCATGGTCAGTGGCTTTAAAAACTTTTCGTAAACAAAAGGGAAATCTGGGATATTTTGAAGCATTTCGACACAGTAAAGATCCAACGACCTTTACCGTGTTATTTGAAGATACTGCCGCCCTGGTCGGCTTGGTAATTGCTCTGGTCGGTATTTTTCTGGCGCATCAACTGAATATTCCTGAATTGGACGGTGCTGCATCGATTTTAATTGGTATCGTGCTGGCAGTATCTGCCTGGTTTCTGGCACGGGAAACCAAAGGTTTGTTACTGGGTGAAACGGCAGATCCAAAACTGCGTGAAAATGTATTAAACATTGCTCAACAGGATGCGGCAGTTTTCAGTGCCAATGGGGTATTGACTGAGCAGATGGGCGCTCAGCAAGTCATTGCATCATTGAGTCTGGAATTTAAAGATGATTTAACTTCTGATGAAATTGAAGCCTGTGTCAACCGGATCGAAGCACAGATTAAACAGCTGCACCCGGAAATTATTGCTTTATTTGTGAAACCCCAAACCAAGGCCGTATGGCTGGAACGAACCCAAGGTCGTGTATAAAGATCTAAAAATCGCTTGAGGTTGGTATTTTGACTTCCGCTTGCCTTTCTTGCACAACTGATGTGATGATACAGATGTATGGGGAACTCCATCATAAAATCATCAATGGGCAGGCATGCTTTTGTTAGCATGGGCTTATAAATGTTTAGTATCATTTTGTATTTTTAGACAGAAGGGCGCGAGCGATATTTTTCTAGATAATCCAAGGCTTCAGCCAGCCATAAGGTCGATGAAATGCCATTTTTTTGCTAAAAATAACAAAAACATACATGATTTTCTGTGACGGATTTCATACTATGTTGCAGTGTGCCTGTTTTTAGTTTGTATGCTCATTAAAAGATGCACCGCTTGACCATTTCAAGAGGTTGTTGTCTTGCATATAGCGAATAATAAATAGTGGATGTTTATGCAAGATCTTCTCAAAACTAAAAAATTCCAGTTAATCACGGAATCCAGTTGGAAACATCTCTGGTCTAAGCCAGTGTTTGAGTATCTGCATTCAGATCATTTCGACGGAAAACAGTTTCGTAATCTTGAGCATGCTTCTCTATCGCGCGGTCGCTTTGATCTATATAAATGGCTCATTACCCGAAAATCCAAGACCTGGAATGTTAATCTTGACGAGGAACGTGCCGAGTTTTTTTCTCGTCCGCGCGCATTGCCACAGCAGCGTCCAGATGCAGCTCTGGATGACTGGCAAGTCTGGTTTATTGGTCATGCCACTACATTAATACAGATCGGTCCCTATAATTTCCTGACCGACCCGGTCTGGGCGGAATATGCCAGTCCTTCGGCTTCCACAGGTCCGCAGCGGGTTATTCCCGCTGGCATTGCTCTGGATGAGCTGCCTCAGATTGATGCCGTACTGCTCAGCCATAACCATTATGATCATATGGATCTGGCCAGTCTGGAATGGCTGCACAACACTTTTGAGATGCCGATTTATACCGGTCTGGGCAATGCCTGGTATTTGCCAGAACATTATACCGTGCATGAAATGGACTGGTGGGAAAATACCTTTTTTGAAGAGATCCGGATTGTCTATACGCCGGCTCAACATGCCTCAGGGCGCGGTATGCGCGATCAGAACTGCGCACTCTGGGGAGGCTTTTCTTTATTATATGGCAAGGAACATTGTTTCTTTGCCGGAGATAGTGGCTACGCCTCACATTTTAAAGAAATTCGTAAGCGTCTGGGTGCACCGCGAATTGCTTTACTTCCAATTGGAGCGTATGAACCGCGTGAACTGATGCGCGCGATCCATATGAATCCGGAAGATGCCTTTCATGCCCATCATGACTTACAGGCTAAATGTTCACTGGCGATTCATTACCGTACTTTTCAGCTCACGGATGAAGACCGGGATGCACCGGAACATGAGTTGCATGAGATCATCAAGCATTCTTCCAAGTTGATTAATCCGTTTTATTGCATACGTGAAGGCAAACGGATTATTGTCTAAATGTTTTACTCTGTTCCTGTTGGATGAGTTGAATGGTTAATACGGACAGCTTCTTCCAGAAAATGGCGTTTATTTTCGCTGGATGGAATCAGGCAATACTCGGTTTTACCAAATAGCTTGTAGCGATTTAAAGCGACCACATGATACAGAAAATCCCGGATAAAACGCGGAACCAAATAACCTGCGCTCATTAAATTAAAGGGAAAACCAAGATGCTGCAGCACCTTCAGCAAGGCAGTCGATTCGGTATAGAGTGTGCCATCTTGAATGACGAGCATCGTGGTGTAATGTTCAGGGGACATCTGATAATGCTCGAGCAGTGCCGTACCTAAAGGCGATTGGGCGGAAACCAGTTTAAACTGTATCTTCTTATCGTATTTAATCAGAAACCGTGCCCAGCCATTGCAGATCACGCAAACAGCATCAAATAAAACGATGTCGTGTTGTTGAATGAGGTCTTCAATATTCGGATGCATTGTTGTAGTTCTTTTTGTGCCAGCTTGTTTCTATAGTGCTTGATGTCGCAATAAAAAACCACCCGAAGGTGGTTTTGTACATGTCTAAACTGGCTTAGAGAAAACTAGGCAAACCTTTGGCTGGATCGTTTTCACGTGCCGCTTGGGCATCTGCTACGGTCATGCCGAGTGCTTGTGCTACACCTTCGCCATAGGCAGGATCACAGCTATAACAGTTGCGGATGTGACGGTATTTGATGAAATCTAGTGCATCACCCATCGCTGCGGCCGTGTTATTAAACAGAGCCTGTTTCTGCTGGTCATTCATCAGGTTGAACAGGGCGCGTGGCTGGCTGAAGTAATCATTGTCATCTTCACGGAAATCCCAGAAATCGGCATCACCGGTGATTTTCAGTGGAGGCTCTCTGAATTCCGGTTGTTCCTGCCACTGGCTAAAACTGTTCGGCTCGTAATGTGGCAATGAACCATAGTTGCCATCCATGCGGCCTTGACCATCACGGCGGTTCGAATGTACAGGACAACGTGCAGCATTGACTGGAACCTGTGAATGATTCACGCCAACACGGTAACGCGCTGCGTCGGCATAGTTCACTAAACGTGCCTGTAACATACGGTCCGGTGAGTAGCTGATGCCCGGTACAAGATTACTTGGTGCAAAGGCTGCCTGTTCTACATCCTGGAAATAATTTTCCGGATTGCGGTTCAGTTCGAATTCACCGACTTCAATCAGTGGATAATCGCCCTTTGGCCAGACTTTGGTCAGGTCAAATGGATGATAAGGCACTGTTTCGGCTTCCAGTTCCGGCATGATCTGAACGTACATTTTCCATTTTGGATAGTCACCACGTTCGATGGCATCAAACAGGTCGGTCTGGCTGCTTTCACGGTCTTTGGCGATCAAGTCTGCAGCTTCAGCATCGGTCAGGTTCTGGATGCCTTGCTGGGTACGCATATGGAATTTTACCCAGAAGCGTTCATTTTTGGCATTGATAAAACTGAAGGTGTGACTGCCAAAACCATGCATATGACGGTAACCGGTCGGAATCCCGCGGTCGGACATGACAATGGTCACTTGATGCAAAGCTTCAGGCAACAGTGTCCAGAAATCCCAGTTATTGGTGGCGCTGCGCTTGTTGGTTTTCGGGTCGCGTTTGACTGCTTTATTCAGGTCAGGGAACTTGCGCGCATCCCGCAGGAAAAACACCGGGGTGTTATTGCCGACCAGATCCCAGTTGCCTTCTTCAGTATAGAATTTTAAGGCAAAACCGCGAATATCGCGTTCCGCATCGGCCGCACCACGTTCACCCGCCACTGTTGAGAAACGGGCAAACATTTCGGTTTTTTTGCCGACTTCAGAGAAAATTTTAGCGCGGCTATATTGGGTAATATCATTGGTCACGGTAAAGGTACCAAAAGCACCTGAACCTTTGGCATGCATACGACGCTCTGGAATCACTTCGCGGACAAAGTTGGCCAGTTTTTCATTCAGCCATAAATCCTGGGCAAGTAAAGGTCCACGCGCACCTGCCGTCATACTGTTCTGGTTGTCGACCACAGGGGCACCAGCTTCAGTGGTCAGGTGGGTGACAGGGCATTTTTTAAAATCTTGGCTCATCTTTCCTCTCCAAGTTTTGAATATCTTATGTCGTTTACCTAGTATTCATAAAATATTGAGATATATGCTAATCAGATCAGGTTTCGCTATATTTACAATATCTTTAAATAAAGGGTGTTACAGCACAAAACGGAATTCAGGGTATAATTGAGTGAGCTCACTCAAAAAATATTTTTAAATTTAATAAAGTTTAAAATGTTGAAAATTAAATGGTTACTCTTAAAAAGTAACGGGTTTTCCACTCTGTGACAATATCAAATTCTATATATTTTGAATAACTCGAATAATGAATGGGATTAAACGAAAATAACAATATCTAAGTCGATAATATGTTTTTATCAAAGGATAAAAATAATAAGTGAATAGTATTAGACCTCTTGCGAAAGTAAAAACCACCTCAATATAAATTTCATGAGATATCAGAAATTAAATCGTTTTTCAGATTCTGAATTCAAACGCT
>NZ_JAMXXS010000007.1:0-115761 GCF_024129595.1 Acinetobacter lwoffii
ATAGACGGAAAAGATTCGGTTTACGCATTAACTTAATTGCTGCACTCGTAAACCGGATAAACTTGCAATAATGACTTTCGCAAGAGATCTATTGTTTAAAATAAATTTTATAACTGATTTATTTTAAACGTTTTTTTAATCGAGTTTTGTTGGGCTGAAGAAACCCATAAAAATAATGAATGAAATAAGGGTGTTTTCTGGCTATAACTCCCATTTTTGCATATAGAAAATCCTGGCTAAATGGGCTTTATTTTTGAAAAAGCATTGGCAAATATGCTTGAAAATTAATCAGTCGGCCCTATAATTATCTCACTCCTTCCTCAAAATCACATAGAGAGTAAAATGGCCAAGAAAAAAACAGCCGAGCAGGTGGTGATCCACAATTTTGTGGCAAAACACATGCATGAAGTCAACAAAAGCCAGGTCTTTGTAGACCGAAAGAAAAATGCAAAACGTGGCTACAACAAGCACAGACAAGGGCGATATTCCATGGAAGATCGCCCTTTTTTAATGGCCGCTTAAGGTCTGTAAGGTGGCTGGGGACGACGTGGGGGCTGCTTAGGATTAGTTTTAACTGGAGAGAGCGGGGCGACAGGTCGGTTGTTACGAGTTTGCGAATATTGATTTGGATACCGGGATGATGTTGTCGATTCATCCGCGATTAAGTCATTAAAGAATTTATTGAGTTTGCTTTGCACTGGTGCTTTGTGGTGAGGGGAATGAGGCTGTGGTCTGGCCTGCTGAAAACTGGCAAATTGATCTTTTTGTTGGTGATAGAGTCTGGCAGCAATGACGGAGGGGTCATCTCTGCCTAAACGCCGCCGTTGCGATGCCGAAATTTCAATGCCCAATAATGGAGTCATTTTAGGCCGATCGGCATAGCTCATTGCTCGATTGCTGGCGGGGCGTATATAAGATGAACCGGAATTATGAGCTTCTTTGCGGGCAGCCAAGGCCGGTGCAAGAATGACCACATAGAACACCGCAACAATCATGAACAGGATGACCAGAAATTCCATAACCACCTCTACCACTGTCGAGGGACTGGAAAAAGTCCCGTATTAGGCACTCACCATACGTGATGCAGATTTCACCATATCCCCTAAACCATGGGTTCTGAAATAATATTCTAACCAGCTTTTTACCATGAGCGGATTGTCCATTTTTAACACATGTTGCAGCAATTCTTGTGCATCACTCATCGGAACATGACAAATGGTTTTACGTACCCGCAAAATATTACTGGAACTCATCGACAGGGTATTAAAGCCCATGGCCATGAGCAAAACTGCAGACAGCGGATCGCCCGCCATTTCACCGCAGATACTGACCGGTTTTTCATTACGATGACAGTCCTGCACCAGACGGGTCAGGGCACGCAGTACTGCAGGGTGTAAATGTGAATAGACATTGGCTACCCGTGGATTATTGCGATCCACAGCCAACAGATATTGGGTCAGATCGTTGGAGCCGACCGAGAAGAAATCCACCAGTTCGGAAAATTCATCAATCTGATGAAGCACACTCGGCACTTCCACCATGATGCCGAGTTTTGGTTTATTTACCTTGACCTGTTCTTCTTCCTGAATCGCCGCATGATCACGTTCCAGCAGGTAGAGCGCTTCCTCGACTTCACTAACACTGGTCACCATCGGCAGCAGAATATGCAGGTTATTCAGTCCGATGCTGGCCTTAAGCATGGCGCGAATCTGTGAAGAAAAAATTTCCGGATGATCCAAGGTAAAACGAATGCCACGCCAGCCGAGTGCCGAATTTTCTTCTTCAATCGAGAAATATGGCAGGTCTTTGTCTGCACCAATGTCCAGCGTCCGCATCACCACCGGTTTATTGGCAAAATGACTGAGCTGCTGACGATAAATCGCACGTTGTTCTTCTTCACCCGGGAAGCGGTCACGCAGCATAAACGGAATTTCAGAACGGTATAGGCCAACGCCTTTGGCACCGCGCTGCACGCCACGCACAACATCAATCATCAGGCCGGTATTGACGTAGAGTTTGACCGCCACGCCATCCGGGGTAATCGCATCTTTGGTTTCGTACTGACGCAGATCTTTGGCAATCTGTTCTTCTTCTTTTTGAATTTCTTTATAGCGACTGCGCAGGCGCCGTGGCGGATTAATAAAGACCCGGCCCTGATGCGCATCGACAATCATCTCCACATCATCGAGGGTATTGATTGGCAGTTCGGTTACACCGACTACGGTGGGAATACCAAGGGCACGTGCCACAATCACCATATGTGAGTTCATGGCACCTTCAGTGGTGACAATCGCGGCAATTTTATCCACGGGCAGTTCAACCAGTGCAGCCGTCGATATTTCCTCACCAATCAGAATACTTTCATCGGTCAATTCACGGTGACTGGCATCGGCTTCCTGTAAACGCGCCAGAATACGGCGGCCCAGATCTTTTAAGTCCGCCACCCGCTCACGTAAATAATCATCTTCCATCTGGGAAAATTGTGCCACATGATTGTCAATGACAATTCGTACCGCGCCTTGTGCCCAGTGACCTTCACGAATAAAGGCCTTGATTTCTGAAGGCAGGGCATTTTCATCCAGCATACGCAAGAACACGCTAAACAGTGCGCGTTCCTCGGCCATCAACGCATCCTGCATTTTGTCATCTAGCGACTGGATTTCTTCGCGGACTGAATTCAGGGCGTTATCTAATAGCTCCAGTTCTTCGCTAATGTCATCCGCTTCACGGTCAGGGACTGCGGCAAGATCTGCTGGTGGATACAGAATCACTGCACGACCTAAGGCAATGCCACCGGAGCCAGAAACTCCCTGAAAGGTTTTATAGGCGGGCAGGTTGCTCGGCTTACGGAATACATCGATATTGCCAACGGCATGGGCATGGGCGATGACGCCAGAAAGCTGCGCGCAGAGTGTGACCAGAAAGGATTCAGCAGCTTCAGAAAAGTCCTGTGATTCTTTATTCTGAACCACCAGTACACCCATGACCTTACGGCGGTACATCACCGGCACACCGAGGAAGGAGTTATAAATTTCCTCACCGGTTTCAGGTAAAAACAGGAAGCGCTCATGTTTAGGGGCATTGTCCAGATTGACAATTTCTTCACGTTGTCCAACCAGGCCCACCAGACCCTCACCGGTCTGCAAAGACACATGGCCGACAGATTCTGCATTCAGGCCTTTAGACGCCATGAGCAGATAACGCTGATTGCGTTCATCGAGGAGATAGATCGAGCAGACATCAACCTGCATGGCCTCGGCCACATGCTTGACCATAATGTCGAGTGATTCATGCAAACTGGTGGACGCATTGATCTCCTGAACAATACGTCTCAAGGTGTCCAGTTGCATATTCGACATAAGGTCTGCTCCGTCTATTCAGAATTTCAGTGATTAAGTTTATTTATAACAATAGCCGCGTAAAAAATCTGCATTATTTATGCGATTTTTTAAGGTTTTTGCTGGGGTAGTTGCTGACACAACTCCACCAGGGCTTTGCGGTAAACATCACGTTTGAAATTCACGACTTGACCGAGTGGGTACCAGTAACTGACCCATTGCCATTGATCAAATTCGGGCGGATCAGACAGATTCAACTGAATATGCTGAACGGGGGCCGTGAGTTTGAGTAAAAACCACTTTTGTTTTTGACCGATACAGACCGGATCAGAGTCCGTACGAATGTATCGATGCGGCAAACGATAGCGCAACCAGCCTTTGGTTTGCGCGACTATCTGGACGTGTTCGGGCAATAAGCCAACTTCTTCTCTCAGCTCACGATAGAGTGCCTGCTCAGGGGTTTCTCCATATTGGATTCCGCCTTGTGGAAATTGCCATGCATTATGACCAATGCGTTTTGCCCATAAAACCTGTCCAGCATCGTTTGCCAAAATGATCCCGACATTCGGTCGGAAACCTTCAGAGTCGATCATTTGGCTACCTAAAAATTGTTTAATTTATGCCTTTGCCATCGGGGAGCATTATTTCGTTATCCAACTCGAAAAAAGCAAAGTTTAAAAATGTTAAAATTGCTATGATCTTAACGAATTTCTATCGACTAGCGGAGATAGATTTACAATTTTTTTCTTAAATTTCAGTTTTAACGAGTATTTTCATGAAATTGGCGCTATTTGATCTCGATCACACCTTGTTAAACACGGATTCGGATCATTCTTGGGGAGAGTTTTTGGTCAGTGAGGGCCTGGTCGATCCCGTTCATCACCGCGCCATGAATGACAAGTTCTATGACGATTATAAAAAAGGTCAGCTGGATCCTTATGCCTATAATGAATTTGTGTTCCAGTTTCTGACCAAACATGACAATCATTATTTGACTGAATTACATCAACTGTTCATGCAAAAAGTCATTCGTCCACAAATGCGTCCTGAAGGTTTTAAAGCCATTGAGCGCCACCGTGAAGCAGGGCATGCCTTAGTGGGGATTACCGCAACTTCAGACTTTATTACCGCACCCATTTTTCGTGAATTCGGAATTACTGAAATTATTGCCACCAATGCTGAAGTCATTGATGGGAAATATACTGGTAAAGTCATCAATACCGCATGCTATCAGCAAGGCAAGCTGGTGCGTCTGGAACAATGGCTGGAAGGCCGCGACGTAACCGAGTCTTGGGCTTATTCAGATTCGATTAATGACCGTTTCTTGCTGGAATATGCGGATCATGCGATTGCAGTCAATCCGGATGATCGCTTGGAAACTTTAGCCCAAGAACAGGGTTGGAAAATACAGGACTGGTCGATCTAATCACTCCGAACTCATTGATGTGATTATTAAGTACAACTTCGGTTATGCTTTTTATTTGCCTCATTTGAATATTAATGTTTTTTCACAGTCCAGCTGAATCAGACATGCTATGCTCGAAAAACAGGACATGATAACAATAGTAGATTCTGAGGTATGAGATATGACTCACGTTCGACCACGTATGACACATCTGTTCCAACAGCTTGGCTTGGATGCCAGTGCAGAAGGTATTGAAACATTTATTCACGAGCATCAATTGCATAAAGATCTGACTTTACTGGATGCGCCGTATTGGTCAGAGGCACAACGTCAATTTTTAAGCGAGAAAATAGCCTCTGATGGCGAATGGGCGATTGTGGTAGATCAACTCAATGAATCCTTGCATGAAAATTCAACCAGTGAAGGATAAGATATAAAGCCAATCGTATGATTGGCTTTTTTAGACTATGACCTTACCTTTAGCGAATCCGTTTCCAGATCGTGACTTGTGATAGGGTATGTTGATACTTTCTGGCCGTTTCTCGAATCACAAAAGGCACATCTTGGGGTTCGGCCACCAATTCAAAGTGCTGGGTTAAAATGTTGGAAATACCAGCCAAAGTCGTGATCTTTTCCCCATCCTGCTGAAAACCGCCCAGCCATTCGCTACGCGCCGTATGTTCTTCCAGCCAGGTATAGGGCGAACTCAGCATTAAAATTCCACCTATATTGATACGTTTATGAATCTGCAATAAAAAGTCTTTCGGATGATGCAGCCGGTCAATCAGGTTCGCTGCCAGAATAAAATCATAGTCGCTAAAATGTGCTTTCAGGTTGCAGGCATCGGCCTGAAAAAATTCCGTTTTTGACGCAAACTGTTCCAAAGCGACATCTTCAAGTGAACAGCTTTTTTCTTCGCTTAATTCACCTTCTAGCGGCAGCTGATAACGTACCCTATTGCCTTGAGCCAAATAGACTGCCTGCTGGATAAAACGTGCTGAGAAGTCCAGACCGGTCACCTGATCAAAATAGTGTGCCAGTTCAAAGCTGGCGCGGCCGGTAGCACAGCCAATATCTAAGGCACGATGACATGGCACTTGCTGAAAATAGGGTTGTGCCAGATCGACCAGTGTTTTGGCAAAATTAGCGATACCAAAATATTCGGGGCCGTACTGGAATTCCAGATATTGGGAGACCAGCTGGTCGCTTTCATAGTTCGAAGGGAAATGTTGCAGTGCCTGATCAGAGGCGACGTAGCGAAAACCAGCGTGCTGAAAGAAATGCCGTCTGAAGGCGTAGCGGGAACTATATAAAGCTTCATTGCCCGCCGAAATCCAGGAGCCACCTTTCATCAGGTTATGGCGACCGTCAAAGGTTGGTGTACTGAAATCATCATAAAGCGGATGCACCTGAAAACTCTGAAATGGATAGATCGGAGTTTCAGTCCACTGCCAGACATTGCCCTGAATATCATAAAAATCGCCCTGCTTGAAATGATCGACCGGACAGGAGCTGGTGCCGTATTTCAACTCGATATTGGCCTGTTCAGGGCTCGGTAAATCTGAATCCAGATCGGAAACTGCATACAGGCGATACCATTCATCTTCAGTCGGCAAGCGAATGGTTTTTCCCAGCAGTTGGGATTTCCACTGACAAAAGGCCTTGGCTTCATGATAATTCACTTCTACCGGCCAATCCCAAGGCATCGGCACTTCTTCCAGCATCAGTCGCAGTGACCAACCCAATTCAGTTTTGCGCCAGAAACAGGGATGAGTGGCTTGTGAAAATTGCAGCCAGCCTAGACCTTCTTTATTCCAGTAGTGTTCGGTCTGATAACCATCAGCTTCGACAAAAGCCAGAAACTCCTGATTGGATACCAGATATTTGGAGGCTGCAAAAGCCGTTACATCTGCTTCATGCTGGCCGTATTCATTGTCCCAGCCATAAAATGGATCGTTAAAATCTTTCTGCAAAAGCACCTTGCCGTCAGGTACCTCCAGCAAGTGATTATCCGGAGCCATGCCGGTAATGAGATTGGCGCGCCACTGTGGATGCTGGCGTACATACTCCAAAGCATGCTGGCGAATCAGCACGGAAGATGTTTCCAGATGGATCCGTTCATGCTCGATGCCCATAATGAGCGTCCACCAGGGGTTCTGCCAGTTTAAGGGCAAAGTCAACGGAGCATGTTCAAGGATGTTCAAGATCAGGGCACGCACCTGATGCCGATAATCACGGACTTCCTGCACGGTAGGCCAGTCATAATGTACTTCGTCCAGGTCATCCCAGCTCATCTCGTCCACACCAATCGAGAAGATACTTTCAAAATGCGGATTCAGGCGTTCGCTAATTAGCTTGCTGAGCAGCAGTTTATTGACAAAAAAAGTGGCGGTATGCGCAAAATAAAAAATCAGCGGATGACGTAAAGTAATCGGTTTGATGAAAAAAGCATCTTCATGCTTGAGGCATTCAAACAGCTGTTCATAGGTGTCAAAGGTATTCAGGAAATATTCGCGCAAGCCGTGCCGGGCAGTCTGTTCATCGGCAAAATCAAGTGCCGGCGTGGGCAGCAGCATCGGTTTGGCCGAAAGCCATAGGCTGCTTGTATTTGTTTTATCTTGAGAGTGGGATTTTAAGGGAGAATCGAGCTGCATCCGTCAGGCTCCATCGAATAGTTTTAAGCATTCCTCTGCACTGCAAAAGAATGGAATTGTCTTAAAAATACTCGAAAGATATCGCCAGATGGGGTGTATTTAGGTAACAAAATGCTGCACCGTTTTGGATGCAGCATGTTCAGGAACGGCTTAAATAGACAGCGAGGCACCCTGCATGAGCTGAACCAGAGCCTGAGCTGCTTTGGACTGAGTACGACCGGGATGCCAGACCATGCCCAAACGACGGTTCATTTCCAAGTTGATGTCCAGCTGGTGCAGGTCGTGATTGACCAGGGTTTTTGGCAGTACTGACCAACCTAAGCCAATCGATACCAGCATCCGGATCGATTCCAGCGGATTATTGCTCATGCTGACTTTCGGTTTAATACCCTGTTTTTCAAATTCGGCCAAGGTGATCTGCGAAGTATAGGTCTGTGATGATGGCAACAGGCTCGGGTAGTCGAGCAAATCTTCCAGACACAGATTTTTTTGCTGCGCCAGCGGATGAAATGGTGCCACCACAAAGACCAGAGGATCATTCCAGATAGTTACATAATTCAGACGCGCATCACCCCGTGGCGGCAAGGTTAAAAATGCCAGTTCCAGATCGCCGGCAATCACCTGTTCATGCGCCTGCTCGGAATCAACAAAATGTACATCCAGGGTTACGTCCGGATATTCCTGGACATAACGGCGCAAATGACTCGGCAGATGATGCAGGCCAATATGATGACTGGTACCAATTTTCAGTTTGCCCTGTACCTGACCTTGTTCATGGCTCAAGGTATAATGAATATCCCCGAGTTCATTCAGCCAGTTTTTCACTTTAGGCAACAGGGAGTGTGCCGCGTGGGTGGCCTGTACGCCACGTCCGGCAGATTCAAACAGCTTGACCCCAAAGTATTCTTCCAGACTGTGAATGCGTTTGGTGACAGCAGGCTGGGTAATGAATAGCTGATCTGCGGCCAGAGAAATCGAACCGGTTTCCATGACTTTCACGAAGGCTTCAAAGGCTGCGAGATTCATCTTAATCACCTATAAAGAATTTTTATGTGTAAATCTATTATTGTTATATTTTAAGAATAAATCAAAGTAAAATTACCTCATCTATGTTGCAGTGCTGAATTACTATACATTTTCAAAGCCTTGGCATTTTAAAAACTAAAAAAGACTGCCTTTCTCAAAACAGCCTTTCATCTGGAACCTCGACCGAAGAGTTTAGACGGTAATGTCCTCATTCTGCTGTTGGTTATTACCCTCCCAGATTTTTTCGTGGAAGAAGAAAGCCACTGCTTGTACCGTTGGCTCTAATAAACTTAAGGCAATGGCCATGGTCAAACTGCCAGTCACCAAGTAACCCACAATCATCGCTACTGTAATATGCATAATGTAGTAGCTGAAGGTCTTTTTGAACATGCGCTGGTTGTTGTCTACAAAGCGTTGAATATGTGCCATGTCGAAGTTCCTTAAAAATAATCTCTGTCGATGAAGAAATAATAATAATTCTCATTTAATTTGTAAAAACGAATATTTTTTATAAATTAATCGGAAAATTAGATTTATTAAAATAGAGCTCAAGCATGATTTGATTCAGCTTTTAAAAGATTCCAAAAAGTTTTTTAACTGATAAAAATGATAAATTAGATTTATGTGATTGCAGCGATATAATCAAAATCAGAGAAAGAATTTACCCAGTCCAGTGGAGTACATCGACATGGCAGGCGCAACCCAAACAGCAAAAACATTATATGATAAATTGTGGGACGACCATTTAGTAACGCAACGTGATGATGGTTCTGCCTTACTGTACATCGACCGTCACTTATTACATGAAGTGACTTCTCCACAGGCCTTTGAAGGTTTGCAATTGGCCGGGCGCAAGCCATGGCGTTTAAGTGCTAATATTGCCACACCGGATCATAACGTACCGACTTCGAAAAAAGAGCGTGAGCAGGGCGTTGCCGGAATTGAAGATGAAACCTCGCGCATCCAGGTGCAAACTTTGGATGACAACTGCAAGACCTTTAATATTGTTGAATTTGATATTAATGATATCCGTCAGGGCATCGCGCATGTGGTTGGGCCGGAGCAAGGTTTGACCTTGCCGGGCATGACCGTGGTATGTGGTGATTCGCATACGGCAACCCATGGTGCTTTTGGCTGTTTGGCGCATGGGATCGGGACATCAGAAGTTGAACATGTATTGGCGACTCAATGCCTGGTTCAGAAGAAGATGAAAAACATGCTGGTACGCGTTGATGGCAAATTAGGTCAGGGCGTGACGCCAAAAGATGTGGTCTTAGCGATTATTGGCAAGATTGGTACCGCAGGCGGTACTGGTCACGCGATTGAATTTGGTGGGCAGGTGTTCCGTGACATGTCAATCGAAGGTCGTATGACCGTGTGTAATATGGCGATTGAAGCCGGTGCACGCGTGGGTATGGTCGCTGTCGATGACAAGACTATTGAATATGTTAAAGGCCGTCCTTATGCGCCGACTGCAGAACAGTGGGATCAAGCGGTTACATATTGGAATACCTTACATTCGGATGAAGATGCACATTTTGATACGGTGGTCGTGTTGCAAGGTGAAGAAATTGAGCCGCAAGTGTCTTGGGGAACTTCTCCTGAGATGGTCATTCCAGTGTCTCAAGCAGTACCAACTTTAGAACAAGCCAAAGACGAGGTACAACGCAATGACTGGAACCGTGCTTATCAATATATGGGCTTAAATGCCGGTCAGGCCTTGGCTGAGATTCAGCTGGATCGCGTATTTATCGGTTCATGTACCAATTCGCGTATTGAAGATATTCGTGCTGCAGCCGAAGTGATCAAAGGTCGTAAAGTTGCCGCCTCAATTAAACAGGCGATGGTAGTTCCGGGTTCTGGTCTGGTCAAAGCTCAGGCAGAAGCGGAAGGCTTGGACAAGGTATTTGTCGAAGCGGGCTTCGAATGGCGTGAACCAGGCTGTTCAATGTGCTTGGCCATGAATGCCGACAAATTACAGCCGGGCGAGCATTGTGCCTCGACCTCGAACCGTAACTTTGAAGGTCGTCAGGGCAATGGCGGTCGTACCCATCTGGTGAGTCCAGCCATGGCAGCTGCTGCTGCGATAGCCGGTCACTTTGTTGATGTTCGTTCATTCTAGTTTAAGCCCTCATCCTGACCTTCTCCATGAGCCAAATGGCGCAAGAGAAGGGGTTCCCTCTCCTGAGTGAGTTTTAAGCACTGCTTTAAAACGAAGCGCAAGTGAGGGCTAGGGAGAGGTTACGGATTCATTGGGAAATAAATATGAAAGCTTATACCGTTGAACAAGGTATCGTTGCACCTTTAGACCGTGCCAATGTCGATACCGATTTAATTATTCCAAAACAGTTTTTGAAATCGATCAAACGTACCGGTTTCGGTGACAATTTATTTGATGAATTACGTTATCTGGATGAAGGCTATCCGGGTCAGGACAATTCAGTTCGTCCGATCAATCCGGACTTTGTCTTGAACCAACCACGTTATCAGGGCGCATCTATTTTAATTTCACGTGCCAACTTTGGTTGTGGTTCTAGCCGTGAACATGCGCCGTGGGCCTTGAGTGAATACGGTTTCCGTACCGTGATTGCACCAAGCTTTGCTGATATTTTCTTTAATAACTGTTTTAAAAACGGTATGTTGCCAGTGATTTTGGCTGAAGATATTGTTGAGCAGTTATTTAAGGAATGTGCGGCAGATGAAGGCTATCAACTGACCATTGACTTGCAGGCACAAGAAGTTCGCACCCCTACAGGTGAAAGCTTTAAGTTTGAAGTTGATCCATTTCGCAAGCATTGCCTGTTAAATGGTCTGGATGATATTGGCTTAACTTTGCAGGTGGCGGATGATATTCGTACCTATGAAGAAAAAACCAAACAATCGCGTCCTTGGGTATTTGCCGAAATTCATGGATAAATCAGTAAAAATTGTCATGGCATGACTGCGATGCCCTTGCTAATATCGGAAGATTATTGAGTTTTTTGATTGGGTAAGACAGACATTATGGCGAATTATTGGAAACAGTGGCTTGCTTTAAGTGCAGTATCGGTGCTGTTGACTGCATGTCAAAGCATCGACACGATGAAACTCAAACATGCCAAAGAAAGTACTGAGAGCAAAAGCAATGCCCTGATTTACTGTGCAGGGACACCAGATTGCCAGTTCGAACGCTTCAATCAGACCATCATTGTCAACGCCGACAATGGCCGCATCAGTGATGAAGCGCTGAAGCAGAAACTGGTACGCTTGCAGGCCAAAAATTTAAATCAGGCCAATCCGATTTATTTATCCGTGCCGGCAGGACAGCATGAACTGGTCGTACGCTTTTATCCGATCAGTAAGGATAAAGCGGAAACTTTACATGTATTCCATCGTTTTCAGGCCAATAACCGCTATAGCTTAAAAATGTTTCGTGACCGTAGTGCGCGTAGCAGCAGTTTATTAAATGCTTCGGCGCCTGATCCGCTTTGCGTAGATCTGGTACAAGAGCAAAAAACCATTCGTCGTTTTTGCAAACCCTATAATGCAGTCACCGGGATTGCAGAGTTTGTAGAAAAGAAAATTTAACCTCTGTCAGGTCTGAATCTGACATTTTAAACGGAAAATCTCATGTCTAAACAAATTTTGATTTTAGCTGGTGACGGTATCGGTCCTGAAATTGTCAAAGCGGCAGAGCAGGTGCTGACTCGTGTAAATGAAAAATTTAATCTCGATTTGACATGGGAACAGGGTTTACTCGGTGGTGCAGCCATTGATGCGCACGGTTCACCGTATCCAGACGTGACTTCTGAACAGGCTAAAAAAGCCGATGCGATTTTACTCGGTGCCGTGGGCGGTCCAAAATGGGACACGATTGAGCGTTCAATCCGTCCGGAACGTGGTTTATTGAAATTGCGTAGCGAACTGAATCTGTTTGCTAACTTGCGTCCAGCCATTCTTTATCCGCAACTGGCTGATGCTTCAAGTTTGAAGCCTGAAATCGTAGCAGGTCTGGATATTCTGATTGTGCGTGAGTTAACGGGTGGTATTTACTTCGGTCAGCCACGTGGTATCCGTGAACTGGAAAATGGCGAGAAGCAAGGCTACAACACTGACGTTTACTCAGAGTCTGAAATCAAGCGTATCGCTAAAGTCGCTTTTGAAATGGCCAACTTGCGCGGTGGTAAAGTATGTTCAGTGGATAAAGCCAATGTGCTTGAAGTGACTGAGCTGTGGAAACAGACAGTGACTGCGCTGAAAGATGCCGAATATCCTGAAATTAATTTATCGCACATGTATGTCGACAATGCTGCGATGCAGCTGGTACGTGCACCGAAGCAGTTTGACGTGATTGTCACCTCTAACCTGTTCGGTGACATCCTGTCTGATGAAGCTGCGATGTTGACCGGTTCAATCGGCATGTTGCCATCGGCATCTCTGGATGAAAATGGCAAAGGCATGTATGAGCCTTGTCATGGTTCTGCACCAGATATCGCCGGTCAAAACCTGGCAAATCCATTAGCGACGATTCTTTCGGTGGCGATGATGTTGCGTTATACCTTCCGTGAAGAAGCGGCTGCTAAAGCGATTGAAGATGCAGTAGGTCAGGTCTTGGATCAAGGCTTGCGTACGGCAGATATCATGTCTGAAGGCATGCAAAAAGTCGGTACGGTTGAAATGGGTCAAGCAGTCGTTGCTGCATTGAACTAAGCCTGTTTTGATTCAAAAAAACGCAGCCTTGAGCTGCGTTTTTTTATAATAGAAATTTCAAAGCTTAAACCCCTTAACAGGTTCGGCCTGTGGTGCGTACCGCGGTGGCAATATTATCTTTGAGTAAGAAGGTGATTTTACATTGCAATTTGACGTCATAGCCGCCGGCAGGGCTTACTGACACTGGAATCGGTACAGTGCCTGTCCCTGTGGCAGGAAACTGCGCTACAGGCAAAGGAATGGTAATGGGGCGTTGTACCACATAGCTTAATTGTTTTGCGCTGCGTTCAGGCTCACTGATCTGCTGGTAACCTAAACGTTTTAGATCCAGAGTTTGATCGATCAGTTGGCTGCTCTGCCCAATGAACTGTTGTAAATAGGCATCACGCTGCGCAGTTGTTGATGAGGTGGTGCTGCATGCATTAAGCAAACTGAATGCTGTACAGCATACTAAAATCAGTGTGAACTTCATGAGCTGTCCTCACACCAAATAAAATGAGTGTAAGCGCATTCCATGCAAAAATACTGTTGTGATTTGATACACGGTAGAAGTTTAGCGTGGTGAGGTTGATCCCTGATTTAATCCGATACAGGCTTTGAACTCGATGAGTACAGCTCAGCAAGCTCTACCGGTAAAGCGAATCGCCTGAACAATTTCATCTTTCAAGTCAAACCAGATTTGGCATTTCATCTCAATGTTATAACCACCATTTGAGGGCATCGGCATTGGTGCGCCGATCGGAATGCTCTGACTAATATTCGGCGTTCCCATTGGAATATTCATATCCCGAAAAATAGTGTAGCTGAGAAATTCTGTGGTTTGAATCGGTTGCTGGGAGGTCTTGAATCCAATGGCACGAAGATCAAGCTGGCTACGAACCTGTGCGGCAGTTTGACCTACATAAGGTTGTAGAGACTGATGCAGATGCTGATTGCCGCCGGTAGCGCATGCAACGAGAAACAAGCTGGAAAGTAGGGATAAGCATTTCATATTCATTGTTTTTATACATGTTATTTTTAATTCAATGAATAGTCGTGAATTTATAAGGCTGTGTCAAATTATTTTACTGATTGATAAATAATTCAAGTAATAAAAAAGCCACTAAAAGTGGCTTTTGCTTGCGCTAAAACTTAGCGTGCACGATATGTGATACGACCTTTAGTCAAATCATAAGGTGTCATTTCAACCTTCACACTGTCGCCAGTTAAAATACGGATATAGTGTTTACGCATTTTACCAGAGATGTGGGCAATCACTTCGTGACCGTTCTCTAAACGTACACGGAACATAGTATTAGGAAGCGTCTCGGTGACAACGCCTTCGAACTCGATGAGTTCCTCTTTATTGGCCATAGCCTACCTGAATGAATAAATTGGAAAGGCGCAAATTATAGTCAATTTTTTTGCAAAATACAAGACGAAACGGGCGTTAGACTGATCATCTGCCAGTAAAATAGGCGAACTGTCACGATAATTTTTTTAACTAAAAAGACACCTGTTTCTGTTGTCAGTTTGGTCAATCACAGTTAATCTAAAATTAATCTTTTTAAGTATAAATGAAGTACATACAAGGAAGGCTTTTGAGTGAGTCAGCTAACGGATGCATCAGTCGTATTGCGTTTAGGCTATCAGGCGATTCGTCGTGCGGGGTTGCCAACAGAAGAACTTTTGACCAAAGCAGGAGTGGCTTTAAATCAGGTGGAAGCCAATGACCGTACCCCGCTGAGTGCCCAATATGCCTTTTGGGTGGCGGCAGAGGAAGTCAGCAAGGACCCGGACATTGGATTACATCTGGGTGAGCACCTGCCACTTTATCGTGGTCAGGTCATTGAACACCTGTTTGTTTCATCTGAAAATTTTGGTGAGGGACTGAAACGTGCTTTGGCTTATCAGCGACTGATCAGCGATGCCTTTGCTGCCAAATTAGTGATTGAAGATGATCGCTGCTATTTAACCAATGGTGAACAGCCTTTTGCTGAGAGTCTGGTCAATCGTCATTTTACTGAATGTGCTATGTCAGGTGTACTGCGTTTCTTTAAATTTATTACCGAAGGGCGTTTTGAGCCGATTTATATCGATTTTAATTTTTATAAAGGGGCACCTGATGATGAATACTTCCGGGTTTATGAGTGTCCGGTCAGTCTAGGTCAGAAAGAAACTCGTTTGTATTTCGATCCGACTATCCTGGAATATCCGCTGTGGCAGGCTGAACCTGAGCTGTTGCAGCTGCATGAGCAACTGGCGATTGAAAAATTACAGGAACTGGCAAGATATGATCTGGTCGGTGAAGTCCGTCGTGCGATTGGCTCTACTTTGGAGAGTGGCGAAACCACGCTAGAAACTGTAGCAGCACAACTGAATATCACGCCACGCCGTTTGAGAACGCAACTGAGTGAGGCACATACCAGTTTTCAGCAGATTCTCTCGGATTATCGCTGTCGTCTGGCCAAGCGTTTGCTGGCGAGTACCAATGAGAGCGTCGAGCGGATTGTCTATCTGACCGGTTTTTCCGAGCCAAGTACCTTCTATCGTGCCTTTAAACGTTGGACCAATGAAACACCGGTAGAATATCGGAAGCGCAAGCAGCGTTAAACGACCTCCCTAAGTCCCTCCTAAAAGGAGGGATTTTTCATTACCGTATTTTCGTAGGGTTGTAGTTCCCCTCCTTTCAGGAGGGGTTAGGGGAGGTAAATATTTTAAAAAATTTAAAAATTATTCCGGCATATTCAGCCAATGTGGACCTAAGGGTAACTCCGGTAATTCAAACTGCGCCGGATAGTCAGCATGAATAAAATACAAACCATCTGCTGGTGCAGTCACGCCTGCAGCTTTACGGTCTTCGGCAGTGAAGATAGTATCAATATGATCGGCAGCATACATGCCTTGACCAATTTCTAGTAAACAGCCCATGATGTTGCGCACCATATGGTGCAGGAAGCCATCGGCTTGAATATCCAATACCAGATATTGACCATGCTGAATCAGGTGGCAATGGCTGACATGGCGAACGGGCTGGTTGGACTGACAGGCTGCGGCGCGGAAGCTTTCAAAGTTATGCGTGCCTTCAAACTTTTTCGCGGCGTATATCATCTGTTCAACATCAAGGGGTGCATAGACATGGGTGACCTGTTTATGCAGCAATGCCGGGCGCACAGGGTGATTATAGACCACATAGCGGTAGCGGCGCGCCTGCGCCTTAAAACGGGCATGGAAGCTGTGATCCATTTCTTTGATCCACTGGATCGAGATATCTTTAGGGAGTTGGCTATTGCAACCCATCAGCCAGCCACGTTCAGAACGCACGGCATCAGTATCAAAATGTGCCACCATGTTGGTCGCATGTACCCCGGCATCCGTGCGGCCGGCACCATGTAGGCTAATCGGTTGATCGGCAACTCGGCTCAGGACCTTTTCAATAGTTTCCTGTACGCTTGCAACTCCCGGCTGTTGAGTCTGCCATCCTCGATAATGCATCCCACAAAACTCAATTCCCACCGCAAAACGCTGCATAATGACCTCAAAACCTTATTGATCGTACCAATGACGATGCCATTGCTCTACAGTGTCGTATTGTAAATACATTTTCAGGGCTTTTGCATACAGATCCGCATGTCCATAACTTTCATTCAGCAAAATTTTGCAGTGATTGACCCATTCGGCAATGGCATAGCGCTGGTCCGTCGCACCAAAAGGCACCTGGGTGGTCAAGACGGAAATACAGCCATGCTCATAGAGTTGATCAATGAGCGCAATCATGGCGTCATTGACCGCCAGGTTGCCAGTGCCAAAACCTTGCAGAAATAAAAAATGCGGTGGTCGAGCCAAGAGGTTGTTCAGGTTATTCAGCTGCTGGGTCAGATCAATCGGCTGCATCATGATGCTCATACAGTTGAATTCAGCCGCTTTCACAATATCTTTAGCTTCGATCTGATAACACGCTTGACTGGTTTGGATTGCGATATTGGCTTCAAGACCTGAAAAGGCATTCAACTCGGTAGTATGCTGTTTCAGTGCAGTTTGCGCATGTAGCAGCTGATGATGGAATGCCAGATAGACCCCGGCGTTAGATTCGCTGACGGAATCTAGTGCAAATTTCAGGTTATCCAGGGCATCGCTAAATTCACGTTGTTCATTGCCTTGAACGTTTAGCAACGGATATTGGCTACCGGTCAGCACCACATGCGCCGAGTTCCCGATAAAATGTGCCAGTACTGCACTGGCATAACTCAGCGTATCTGTACCGTGAATGATCACAAAATGCTGGATCTGCCGCGATTGCAATTGCTGAATAAACTGTACCAGTTGCAACCAGTCGGTTGCTGTGCAGGCACTACTGTCCTTAATCGCGGGTGCATGGTGACATTCGACGAAATATTGCTCTGCAAGTATCTGTTCGAGCTTTGGAATAAATAAATCAGCAGGCATCGGTGCAAGAGGATCTCCCACGCAGCCGAATGTGCCACCCATATAAATTAATGCAATATTTTTTATCATAAAAAAGCAGCCAATTATTGACTGCTTTAGTGTAAATCGAAATGCATCAAGATGCGATTTGATTCAGTAATTGCTCTGCGCGTTGCTGTTGTTCAGGAGTATATTTAGCTTCTCGCTCGGCAATAATTTCACGGGCAGCGGCATAGGCACCGAGTTGAATATATTGCTGGGCAAGATCAAGATTGAGACCTGCTTCATTAACATCCAGTAATTCCGGGAAAGATTGCACGAGTGGATCATGCTGGTCTATCACTGTGTGAGCTGGCGTAGCAGGAAGATCGAAATTCATCGCTGTCGCAGCAGGTGCTTCTGGCGTGGTTTCTAAATGATCTAATTTAAAATCTATGCTTGATAGATTAGTTTGTGGCGTTGGTTCTGTCACAGGTGCTGCAGCTGTCAAACTGGACAGATCAAACTCAGTCGCTGGCACCGCAATTTTCTCAGCTGCTGGTACAGGTGTGTCAAGTGAGAATGAAAAATCTAGAGGCTTGATTTCTTCATCGCTAGCCGGTAACTGTTCATTATTAGTGCTTAAATTGAGATCAAGATCAGGAATCTGATTAAGATTCGTTTTATTTTCAGAATCTGTTTCTAGACGATCAGAAGCTACAGAAGAAATTTCTGACGTTGTTGGCTCTACTTTAAAAGATTCAAAGTCAAACTGAACTTCATTAACCTCTACTGGTGCTGATTCAGTCGGCACACTCTGAGTAAAGCTACTCTTTGGATTAAAGTCAAAACTGTTGTCTTGTTCAGGCTCAGTCTTTGTTGCGCTGGTTGAGGCAGGCGCAGCACTCGGCTTAAAATTAAATTCAAGAGGTGCTGGTTCTTCTTTAACTGGCGCACTTTCTTGTTGTAGTTGCTCGAATGCTAAACCAGCTTTTGTATCCACAGGAAGTGATGTAAGACTCAATTCATCAAAATCACTTATATTCGATGCGGGAACAACAGACTTAGAAACTGGATCTGGTTTAATTGATTTGTCTCTTTCATAGGCGCTTCTTTTTTCTTCAGCCTGAGAGAGAAGTTCATCGATTTTCAGAACACGAATATGATTAATCAGTTGGGTAATCGCAAAATCATCTTGCTGTAAGATATGAATATCCAATAACAACAGATAGAGTTCATGCTGGGAATTATCCCGGTTCAATGCCTGGTTAATCTGTGCTTCGGCCGCAAAAAAATTACGTTCCTGAATCAGGCCTTCAATTTTCTTACGTGTGTCTGCTGATAATGGCGTTGCTGATTTTTTTGTGACCCCGACTGGCTCCACCACTTTGGTTCTTTGTGGGGCAGCTTTTGAAGCAGAGCCAGGTTTTTTCGCTTTGACCGTTTTAGTTTTTGCTTTATCTGATTCTTGAGCATCTTGTCGTTTTTTAAAGACAATTAATACGATGATCAATATCACTAATGGAATCACATAAATCAGCATGTTTTACCCCTTGGGGATAGAGTAGTTTAAGTTCGCCTATCCCAATAAATCGTCATGTGTAACTTTTTAATTAATTGGCTTCTTATCTGCTTGTTGGGCTTTGAGCTGTTGTTGTAGCTGGGCCAGACGCGCATTTAATAACTGAATTCTGTGATCCTTCTGATTGAGTGCCAATTCTAATTCAGTCACGTTTCTCTGTAATTTAACGGTTTTTTCTCGGGCTGTCATAACTTTTAATGATAATTCCTTTGATGTTTGATTGCGTTCTGTGTTCTGGTTTGCAGAAACTTGCTCGGAATCGCGCTCGTTCTCAGCCACTAGGCTCATTTCTGCCTGATTCAGGCGGTATTTGGTCTTGCCAGCAGGCTTAGACGGTAGCTCGGTTTGCTTTGCCGCAGTGACTTTAATAGGCGCAGGTGCAGGATGAGTCGTATTTAAGTTCAATGCAGCACCCTTACGTAGACGATTGGCATTTCCTCCGATAAAGGCATGCTCATTGTCTTTTTTAATTTGTTGCATGACTTCATTGACCGGGCGCTGCTGCTGTTGAGCAATTCGTGAGGCAATTCCCCACAGTGACTCATTGGATTGAACTACATAAGTAGGTTGAGTCTGATTCGGAGTTGCTTTGACTGGTGAAGCTTTTGTTGTAACTGGAGCTGGAGTTTTCACCGGATTAGCTGATCCAGTTGATTTTCTAGCTTGTTCCTCAGCAAATTTTTTCACCAATGGATCACTGGAAGCGATTTGATGATCAGAACGGGACTCTGCCGCTTTCTGCACATTTGCTTTATTTGGTGCTGATGCACTTTGATTTTCTGGCTGCGTACTAGCAGGTTTGTTTGTAGTCGAAGCTGCTGCAGGAGTTGCTTGTAAGGTCTTTACTGAATCTGAAAGCGCCGCTGCAGTTTTAACTGGGGCTTGAGTATCGGGTGCAGTTACAGTCTCGCTTTTAAGCACAGGCGCAATCGCTTGAGCCTGAATCGCTGGACTTGATGTCATTACAGCTGGTGCAAATGCAGTTTTAGGAATGGAAGTGTTCGATAATGCAGGTGGTGCTGTGCGTTGCAAAGCCAACGGCTTTTCTAAAACCACTGGTTTGTTTAAGGCTGTGGAAGCTGCTGTACTGTAATGGCTACTTACGGGTAAGTTGAGTGCAATATCTTTTTCACTGACGACGACAACTGGTGCAAGCGGGCGTTCATTCTGTTTGAGGCTGGCTTTTAATAAATCGGTTTTAGCTTGTAAGGGCGTACGGATATGTTGCAGACGTGCAGCACTGCCTTCCTTGATTTTGACAATAATATTCAGCTCGCGCTCTGTCATGGGTCGAGAAGAGGTAATGGTAATAACCCCAGTGCCATTATTGCTGCGCCGAGTAAAAAAGTTCAAATGACCGGGTGGCTGATGCGATGCACCCATCGAGATTAAATCTTCAGGTGAAGCCAGACTGACTTCAATCGGCAAATTGATATCAGACTGCCGAAAAGTCATTTCTGCGTAAAGTAACTCCCCAGGGGCAGACTGAATCTGAACCGGATCTACATTAATCGCATAAATGTTTTGTGAAGCGACAATGGCTAAAATGGCAAGCTTTAATTTGTTATATACAGTCATCTTAATCGTGAGCTCAGTCATTATCGCATAGCGAAAATTATAGATTAACGGGATGTTTGTTTTTTGTAAAATACTTACGCAATAGTTACATAAAAAAGCCGATCAATAAAGATCGGCTTTTGGCTTTATATCCACAGGATATTAGGCATTTTTATAATCAATCAAAATACGTAGCATACGGCGTAACGGCTCAGCGGCACCCCAAAGCAACTGGTCACCTACAGTGAACGCACCCAGATATTCTTTACCCATGTTCAGCTTGCGCAGACGGCCCACTGGAACGGTTAAAGTACCTGTTACAGCAACAGGTGTCAGATCAGTCATCGATGCTTCACGAGTATTTGGAACCACTTTAGACCAGTCATTGGCACGTGCAATGATGTCTTCGATTTCATCCAAAGGTACATCTTTTTTCAATTTCAGGGTTAATGCCTGAGAGTGACAACGCATGGCACCAATACGCACGCAGTGACCATCAATTGGCACGATCTGCTGATTGCCCAGAATCTTGTTGGTCTCGACCTGACCTTTCCATTCTTCTTTCGACTGGCCGCTTTCCAGTTGCTTGTCGATATAAGGAATGAGTGAACCAGCCAAAGGAACGCCAAAGTTTGCAGACGGGAAGCCTTCACCACGTTGTAATTCAGCAATTCTAGAGTCGATATCTAGAATTGGAGAACGTGGATCATCTAGCAACTCTTTGGTATTGTTATATAAATAACCCATACCATTGATCAGTTCACGCATGTTTTGCGCGCCCGCACCAGAAGCGGCTTGATACGTCATTGACGTTGCCCATTCCACCAGATTGTTCTGGAACAGACCGCCCAAGCCCATCAGCATCAAGGAAACCGTACAGTTACCACCGACAAAAGTCTTGGTGCCTTTGACTAGACCATCTTTGATCACGTGCATGTTCACCGGATCAAGTACGATGATGGCTTCATCATCCATACGTAAAGTCGATGCTGCATCAATCCAGTAACCGTTCCAGCCTTCAGCTTTCAGTTTCGGGAAAACTTCAGAAGTATAGTCGCCACCTTGACAGGTAATAATGACATCCATTTGCTTCAGACTGTTAATGTCTGATGCATCCATAAGTGCTGGGGCGGTCTTACCGCCAAATGCCGGCGCTTCACCGCCTGCATTACTGGTAGAGAAATAGAATGGCTCAAAATGAGCAAAATCATTCTCTTCAACCATACGTTGCATAAGGACGGAACCAACCATCCCGCGCCAACCGACCAGACCTACTTTCATGTCACTTTGCCTCGGTGCGTTAAAAAATCAAAAGGGATTCGAGTGTACCAAAAAGGGACTCAACTGCAAGAGCTACACAATCAAAACATCAATATTCTTGAGAGAAATATCTGCTTTATGATACATACAAAATTGATAACGTCATTTTTCTTTTAGAAAAAATAATAACTTAATTAAGAGCGCAGTTTATGATATGGGTTATCCAAATTCTGGCAATCATTGTCATTTGGTTAAGTTTTTGGTCACTGATACCACGCGATGAATGGTGGATTCGGGGTGCGGATTTTCCACGCTTACAAATTCTGGTATTGGGCTTTATCGCCTTTATTCTTTTTCTTCTGGTTGATCATCCCTGGAACTGGTTGAATCAGCTGCTTTTTGTCGGGCTGATGGCAGCTTTGGCCTATCAGTTGAAAATGGTATTGCCCTATACCTTTATCTGGAAAAAACAGGTCAAGCAGGTCAAGCAGGATCAGCTGGATCCGCAACGTCAGATTTCCCTGGTCGTTTCCAATGTACTTACTACCAATACCAAATATCATTTACTGATCGAGCAGATCCAGATTCATCAGCCAGATCTGGTTTTGACTCTGGAAACCGATCAAAACTGGCAAAATGCACTCTCGGTGATTGAAGCTGATTATCCTTATCGTGTGCCTGTGCCTTTGGATAATCTGTATGGCATGCATCTATATAGCAAGCTCGAACTGAGTGAAACTGAGGTTAAATTTATTCTGAGTGATGAAATTCCCTCCATTCATACCACGGTGATTTTACGCTCAGGACAACCGGTACAGCTCTACTGTCTGCATCCCAAACCACCCAGTCCGACCGAGGCCAAGGATTCTACCTTGCGTGATGCTGAACTGCTGATTGTCGGTGATCAGATTAAAGATCTGGATGAAAGCTGTATCGTCATGGGCGATCTGAATGACGTGGCCTGGTCACGTACCACACGCCTGTTTCAACGCATTAGTGGGCTGCTGGATCCGCGGGTAGGACGTCATTATGTGAATACTTTTCACGCAGATTATCCTTTTTTCCGCTGGTCGCTGGATCACGTCTTTCATAGTACCGATTTTGCCTTGGTACACATGGAGCGTTTACCGCATGTAGGTTCTGACCATTTTCCGGTCTTTCTGGTTTTACAAACCGGTCGGGTATTCGAGCATATTCAGGAAGCATTAGAACAAACTGATAAAGATGAGCAGGAAGCACAAAAAGCCATTGAAGAGGGCATTCAGAAAGCAGAGAAAGAGGAAAAAATAGTCACTGATGAAGTTGCCCTGGCTTATAAAGAAGGGGGCAAAATCTCATAGGTTTTTAGAAGAAAAGTGTACGATATTGCTTACAACAGTTTACGCTTCTTGCGAATGGGCAGGGGTTGGGAATCTGGGTATTCTAGGTTTATCAGCACAGGGAGTCGAGAAAGGATATTCTCATAAGGAAGACGAAGCTGAATGAAAACATCATGGATATGATGCTGAAAGGGAAATCACAAAAAAGCAGAACGAATTATAATATGTGAAAGCACAACCTCATTAACCCGAGTTTTACAGGATGTAGAGCTCGGGTTAAATTATTTCAATTACTTAAACATGATTTTAAGCTATAGCCCTTCAAATTCCGTGATCAAATCGATTTAGTAAATTGATTTATAATCTTCAGGGCGAGTCTTAAAACGGCGGTGGAACCACATATATTGGGTCGGTGCGATGCGCAACTGCTGCTCAATCACCCGGTTCACGCGAGTGGCATCTTCAACTTCATTCTCACTAGGGAAGTTTTCCAGTGCCGGTTCAATGAGCACATGGTAGCGCGGATTGTTAATATCGCCATGACGGTAGAAATATAAAGGAATTGCAGCCGCTTTGGTCATTTTCAGTAAACGGCGATGTGCGGTTACAGTCGCCGCAGGCACGCCAAAAAAAGGTGCCATCACGCCTTGTTTTAAACCATAATCCTGATCCGGACTGTACCAGATCGCATGGCCATTTTTCAGGTTACGTACCAGACCGCGCATATCATCATGGTCAATCTGATTGGCATAAATTGTGGCGCGACAACGGTAAATCAGCATGTCCAAAAGTGGATTATTCTGCGGACGATACACCACATCCGGGTCAAAATACTGTGCGCACAGGTAGCCACCTGCATCCAGCAAGGTTGAATGCGTGCCTAATAAAAGCATACCTTGGCCTGCGGCTTGTGCCTTTTGAATATGTTCCAAGCCTTCAATACTGACGCGGCCCTGAAACCATTTCGGACTGTACCAGGCATTCAGCGTCTCAAACACCCCCAGCATTTGATCGATAAATACCTGACGGGCATTGTCCTGTACCTGCTTTTCAGACCATTCGGGAAAGCAGACTTCCAGATTACGCAGCGTGGTTTCACGGCGTGATTTCAAGTATTTAAAAGAAAGGTGGCCCAGCAGGGACGCCAGACGATGCTGAATGGCCCAAGGTAAGATCGCCAGAATCATCAGGAAAATAATGCCTAGCCATTTGCCCCAATATTGAGGTAACAGGAATGACCATTGAAATTCACCGGGTTGATATGCAGGCTGAGTACTCATAAAACAATATAGGGCCAAAAGATTAAATGCAGTCTAACAGAGAAGATTATTGAAATAAAAAAGCATCTGTACGAATACAGATGCTTGAGTAAAAGCTCGGAGAATATTTAGCCGTTACTTAGATTATCCAGCTCTTCCCAGCGCTCTAATTTTTCCAGTAACAGCTCATCAATTTCGGATAAACGGTTAGACAGTTTCAGTGCTTTATCAGAATCAGTCACAAATAAAGAGCCATCAGCCAGTTGTGCATTGATCTCGGCCTGCTCTTTTTCTAGCGCTTCCATCTCAGCTGGAAGTTGCTCAAGTGCACGTTGGTCTTTATAACTGAGTTTAACTTTTTTGGCAGCGACCGGCGCAGTCTCGGCTTCTGCTTTGGCCATGGCTTTTTTCACGGCACTTTTTCGGTCAACCACGGTTTGATCCGGGCGCTGTTCAAGATAATCCTGATAACCGCCGACATATTCGTCAATATTGCCCTTACCATCAAAGACCCAAGTGGATGTTACCACGTTGTCCATAAAGGCACGGTCATGCGAGATCAACAGCAGGGTGCCTTTGTAGCCACCCAGCATCTCTTCCAGTAACTCTAAAGTCACCATATCCAGGTCGTTGGTTGGCTCATCCATCACAATCAGGTTCGATGGTTTCAGCAACAGTTTCGCTAGCAGGATACGGTTGCGCTCACCACCTGACAAAGCTTTGACTGGTGTACGGGCACGTTCTGGCGAAAACAGGAAATCTTGTAAATAACTATAGATATGACGACGGTTACCATTCACATCCACGTGGTCAGAACCTTCTGAGACGTTATCTTTAACAGATTTTTCCAGATCCAGCGCATTACGGAGCTGGTCGAAATAGGCCACTTCTAACTGCGTACCGGTCTTCACCGTACCGCCATGTTCTAGCTCGCCCAGAATGGCTTTAATGAGGGTAGTTTTACCGACACCGTTATCACCGACCAGACCGATACGGTCGCCACGGAGGACAAGTGCAGAGAAGTTGTTGATGATCGGTGCATTGTCACCGAATTTCACACTCAGGTTCTCAATTTCAAACACCAGTTTGCCGGAACGGTTGGCATCCTGAGTCGCCATCGTCACTTTACCTTGTTGCGAACGACGTGCTCTAGATTCTTCACGTAATGCTTTTAGGGCACGGACACGACCTTCGTTACGGGTACGACGGGCTTTAATCCCTTGACGGATCCAGACTTCTTCCTCAGCCAGCTTTTTATCGAACAGCGCATTTTGCTTTTCTTCAGCTTCCATTTGCTGGGCTTTCAGGTCTAGATAACGTGAATAGTTACCTTCATAACTACGCAGTTGACCACGATCCAGTTCAACAATACGGGTAGCAATGCTATCGACAAAGGCACGGTCATGCGAAATGAACAATAGGGTCAAATTATTTTGATCGAGCAGGAATTTTTCCAGCCATTCGATACTTTCAACGTCTAAATGGTTAGTCGGTTCGTCGAGTAACAGGACATCAGGTTGGGTAAGTAAAGCACGTGCTAGCAAGACACGACGTTTACGACCACCAGACAAATCGGCAAGATCTGCATCCGGGTCCAGGCCCATTTTGCTTAAAATCGAATTGACCTTGGTTTCCAGGGCCCAGCCATCCAGCTGATCCATTTTGTGTTGCAGGTTGCCCATACGATCACAGGCGTCCATGTCACCTAGTACACAAGCTTCACTGGCAGCATGATAAGCACGCAGAACTTCTGACGCTTCACCAGCGCCATCTGCCACGATATCAGCCACTTTACCTGAATCCATCGGTACATCTTGCGCCAGCATGGAAATAGTAATGCCGTTTTGTAATGAAACTTCGCCGTTGTCAGGCAGTAAACTTCCTTCAATCAGCTTAAGTAAGGTAGACTTACCCTCACCATTACGGCCAATCAAACACACTCGTTCGCCGCGTTCCAAGTTAAAATTCGCGCCGTCGAGCAGGGCGGGTCCACCAAACGCAAGTTGGACATCCCTAAGGGTAATATAGGCCATAATGTTTCCTGAAATCCCCAATGAGGACTTTAAATGACTAAACAACAAAATCTAAATGATCAGGCGTCATTTTCCGCACCCATTGAAGATTTGCAAGTGCGAATTGCATTTTTAGACGATTTAGTTGAACAGTTGAATGATCAGGTGGCCAAACAGACCCTGGAAATTGCTGATCTGAAAAAGCAAATGACGCTGTTATATCAACGTGTTGAGTCTTCAGATCTGTCTGAAGGCATTGCAGAATTTGATCCGGTTGCAGATCGCCCACCGCATTATTAATTTGCAACCAATGATTTAATCAACAACAACCCTTAGCTGATCTAAGGGTTTTTTATTGAAAAATAAAAATGAGCCAATCGATAAGATGTTAAAAAGAGAAATATTATTTTTTTGAATTGGCTTTTAAATTGCATTAAATCCGCATATAAAAGTAATAAAGCGCAGCGCGATCATCAAGTTTAAAAGAGTTTTTCTGCTGAAAACAAACATTCGCGCTCGTAAACAGATTTCTTTCAGGCATTTCATAAAATGCAGTTTGGCCCTCTGCCGAAACAGGCCTGCACCCATTCAGTCGTAAAATTATTTGACCTTTCACTCACTTCCTACTCTAATACCGGCTCTCAGGTACATTCCGGAATTGCGTCCCATGCACCCAAAAGTTGTTCTACTCGACCTCGAAAATAATTTCCCCACAGCCAAGTTAATGCGTGAGATTGTGGCGCATTATTCGACTTTATATCTGTTTAGCTGTGCTGGAAAATTTGAATTCTCCTTAGAGGATTTAACCGAGCTTGCCGGCTGGGTTAGCAGTGGTCAGGTGGTGGTACTGGACACGCCTGAATCGCCACAAAAAGAATATGAATATGCGGTCATTGTCGGTCAGCTTATGGCGCTACTGGAGCCGGAAACCGAGGTTGAATTGATCTCGGCGATGGACAGCTGCGAGATGTTGCAGCAGATGCTGCAAGCTTCTGATATTCCGTGTCACCTAATTCAGATTCAGCCTGATGAGACAAACATTCCAACCGATCAACCTAAAAATCATCTTCCGAGTCTGGATACCATCAAGAACAAACCTGCCTTGCAACTGGTGAAAAAATACTGTGATGCGTTAGGGAAAATGAGCGGCAAACCGAATACGGTGGAAACCCTAAAAAACTCAGTGGCGAATATTCTGCAAGTGATGCCGGTAAAAGCTCAGCATGTGGTCGGCATGTTGATTAACCTGAAAATCGTCAAACGCTATGATGAGCAAATCAGCTTCCGCAAAAAAGTTTTGAAACAATGGCTGCAACTCAATCTGGATGAACAAAGCCCGGTTGAAAATCCAAAACTGGATCAGGTCATTTCCCAACTGAAGGCAGAAGAAGCTCCAGTTGAATCTGAAATACTCAAGTCACCAATCCAGTCGGCACAGCAAGACCTGTTCAAGAATTTTGGCCGGATCGATCCGGTCCAACTAGAAGTGGCGCGTAAACTGCGTGAATTGCAGGGCGACAAACCTAAAGACATTTATGAACTGCGTGATTTACTGGAACAGTTATTTCCAAAATCGGACATCCGCTTGCTGCTGAAAGAACTGATCGAGAAAGGTTATATTTACTGGAATGGTCACGAAATTTTATATAGTCATGAAATGTTCCTGAATTAATTTTATCGTGCAAACTTGCGTTTTATATTCTGCTTATGCAACTCTAATAATAGAACATAAAGGTTGAACTATGGAAAACACTGGAATCTGGGTGACGGTGGTCATCATCATTTTCGTCATAGGGTCGATTTTCGGGTTACGTGTAAGTCCCCGAGAAAAAGCCTTGGGGCTGATGCGTGATAAAGCCCGTAAAATGGGTTTGCATCCACGTCTGGTGGTGGCACCGGACTGGACCAAAATCCCCAAGGCGACTGAAAGTCGTGCCAGTATGGTCGCATACTACAGTGTGCTGATGCCAGATGCGCGTTTGCCCCTGATGCGCGCCCGTGTTGTCGATAATAAACTCGAAATCGTGCAGGGTGATGAGAAATTTAAAGATTTTCCCATTGCATTAAAAGGCATTTATGCTATTGATATGCAGGCCAACTGTGTCGGCATGTACTGGGATGAAGAAGCTGATTTAAGAGCGACCCAACTCGACGACATCAAAGCACTGTTACACGCTTTGGCTGAACTTTAATTTAGAAATAAACAGGATTAACGGTTAATTATGGCGAACGCTCCTCGGTCCACATCAAAAAGCAGCACAGCGAAGTCTCCCGACGCTGGAAGCAAGCGTGCCCTAGTGATTGTGGAGTCGCCTGCAAAAGCGAAAACAATCAATAAGTACCTTGGTCCGAACTACATCGTAAAATCATCGGTGGGTCATGTGCGTGACTTACCGACTGGCGGTTCTGCAAAATCGACAGAGAAAAAACCAGCGACACGTACCAAACTGACGGATGCAGAAAAAGCTGAAAAATCACAGAATGCGTTGATTAACCGCATGGGTGTCGATCCGGAACATGACTGGAAAGCCAAATACGAAGTCCTTCCTGGCAAAGAACATGTGGTTGCCGAACTGAAAAAACTGGCATCGCAAGTCGATGAAGTCTATCTGGCAACGGATATGGACAGGGAAGGAGAGGCGATTGCCTGGCATTTAAAAGAAGTCATCGGCGGTGATGATTCGCGTTATCAGCGTGTGGTCTTTAATGAAATTACCAAAAATGCGATTCAGGATGCCTTTAAGCATCCGTCACGTCTGGATACCAATAAAGTCAATGCGCAGCAGGCACGCCGTTTCCTGGATCGTGTCGTGGGCTTTATGATTTCGCCATTGCTTTGGGAAAAGATTGCGCGTGGTCTGTCGGCCGGTCGTGTACAGTCGGTTGCAGTGAAGCTGGTGGTCGAGCGTGAACGTGAAATTCGTGCCTTCATTCCTGAAGAATACTGGCAGGTGTTTGCCGATACCAAATCGAAAAAAGATGATATTCGTCTCGAAGCGGTCAAGCAAAATGGCAAGACGCTCAAGCTGCGCAACAAAGCCGAAACTGATGCCTTATTAAACCTGATCAAAGATGCGGATTATACGGTTTCTGCACGTGAAGATAAGCCAACCAAGGTTAATCCAAGTGCGCCGTATATCACGTCAACGCTACAACAGGCAGCCAGTACCCGTCTCGGTTTTTCTGTGAAGAAAACCATGATGCTGGCGCAGCGTCTGTATGAAGCCGGCTTCATTACCTATATGCGTACCGACTCGACCTTCTTGAGTGATGATGCGGTAAGCATGGTCCGTGGCCATATCGAATCAGAATTTGGTGAGAAGTACCTGCCGGCCAAACCAAACCGCTATGGCAATAAAGCCGGTGCGCAAGAAGCGCATGAGGCGATTCGTCCATCTATGGTTGGCTTAAAAGGCGACAGTCTGGTGGGTGTTGAGCGTGATGCACAGCGCCTCTATGACTTGATCTGGCGCCAGTTTGTTGCTTGTCAGATGACTCCGGCAGAATATCTGTCTTCTACCATTTTGGTGGATGCCAATGGCGTAGAACTGAAAGCCAAAGGCCGTACCTTGGTCTTTGATGGCTTTACCCGCGTGCGTGGTGCCAATAAAGCCGATGACGATATTTTATTGCCTGCGGTCAAAGTCGGTGAAGTGCTTAAACTTGAGAAACTTGATCCATCTCAACATTTCACCAAGCCACCAGCTCGTTTTACTGAAGCCTCACTGGTCAAAGAACTCGAGAAAAAAGGCATTGGCCGTCCATCGACCTATGCTGCGATTATCTCGACCATTCAGGATCGTGGTTATGTGAAACTGGATAACCGTCGTCTCTATGCCGAGAAGATGGGTGAGATCGTTACCGATCGTCTGGATGAAAATTTTAGTAATCTGATGAACTATGCCTTTACCGCAGATCTTGAAGGTCAGCTGGATAAAGTAGCAGATGGTGAGCGTAACTGGAAAGAGTTATTAGACAGCTTCTATGGCGATTTTAAGCAACGTTTGACTACGGCGCAAGGCGAGAACGGTATGCGCCGTAATCAGCCTGTAGAAGTGGATGCAGTACACTGTAAAGAATGTGACCGTCCAATGCAGATTCGTACCGGAACCACAGGCGTATTCTTGGGTTGTTCAGGCTATAACCTACCGCCGAAAGAGCGTTGTAAGGGAACCTTGAACCTGACACCAGTGGAGTCTCTGGCTGCATTATCTGATGATGAGGCTGCGGAAACTGCTGACCTGATGTCGAAGAAGCGTTGTCCGATCTGTGAAACTGCCATGGACAGCTATGTGATTGATGGCGGCCGTAAACTGCATATCTGTGGGAATAACCCGGACTGTAGTGGTTTTGAACTTGAAGAAGGCGAGTTCAAAATTAAAGGCTATGATGGCCCGAGTATCCCATGCGACAAGTGTGATGGTGAAATGCAGCTGAAGACGGGTCGTTTTGGCCCGTATTTTGCCTGTACCAGCTGTGACAATACCCGTAAAGTCTTAAAGAGCGGTCAGCCTGCGCCTCCACGTGTGGATCCGATCAAGATGGAGCATTTACGTTCTGCCAAGCATGACGATTTCTTTGTACTGCGTGACGGTGCAGCCGGTTTATTCCTGGCGGCAAGCAAGTTCCCGAAAGTGCGTGAAACCCGTGCACCGAAAGTGGCCGAGATTCGTTCTGTTGCCGACCAGCTTGATCCAAAGTATCAGTTTATCTTGCAGGCACCTGATGTGGACCCGGAAGGGAATCCAACTCTGGTAAAATTTAGCCGTAAGAACCAGTCACAATATATTGGTTCGGAAACTGCAGAAGGCAAGCAAACCAAATGGTCTCTGGTTTATCAGGACGGAAAATGGGTTGAAGCCTAAACTCTAAGATTCAAAAAAATGCTGACGAAAGTCGGCATTTTTTATTTATGATGTATCTTCATTTTAAAAACAATAATCAAGGTTGATTTGGGGCCATGTGGAAAAAGATTCGGATTCTGATTTTATTAATCATCTTATTGATTGTCGCAGTCAATGCCTATCGTGATCAAAACCAGAACTGGTCAAAGCCGATTATTGTTTTGCTGCATCCGATTAGTGCTGATGGATTACCAACCACACAGAAATATATTCAGCAACTGTCAGTTCAGGACCTGAATGGAGCAAGGGAATATCTGGAAAAAGCAGCTCAGCAGTATCGCGGACAGCCGACTTATTTTTATTTTAATTTAGGCCGTGAGCTTAAAGTTCTACCGCCCAAAGTCCCTGAGCAGGCTTCGCTCATCAATACAGTTTTATGGAGTTTAAAATTCCGGTTCTATGCTTGGAAACAGCGACAGAGTTCAGACCCTTCAGCTAATGTGACTTTATTTTTAAATTACTATGATCCTGTGCAGACCAAGCAATTGAAACATTCCACTGCCTTGCAAAAAGGCCGGATTGGTTCGATAAATCTATTTGCATCCAAACAACAAACTGAACAGAATAAAATTGTCTTGGTCCATGAATTGCTGCATGCCTTTGGCGCTTCGGATAAATATGATTTAGCGACAGGTCAACCGATTTATCCGCTGGGTTATGCATTTCCAGATCAGCAACCCTTATTTCCGCAAACCAAGGCGGAGCTGATGGCAGGACATATTCCACTGTCTCAAACCACCAGTAAAATGCCAGAATCTTTAAATCAAACCTTGATTAATGAGATAACTGCAATTGAACTGGGCTGGAAATAAAGACTTGTGGATAGTGCTGGATTTATCCACAATTTAGACTTCATTTGTGGATAAAAGATCACACCATGCCGCTCACCTTTGTGCTTGCTCCTGACTCGTTTAAAGAAAGCATGTCTGCTGCGCAGGCTTGTCAGGCCATGCAACGCGGTATTCAGAACGTCATTCCGGATGCCAATATTATTCATGTGCCAATGGCTGATGGCGGTGAAGGCACGGTCGATGCACTGATTTCAAGCTTGAAGGGGGAAAGTATTGCATGTGAAGTGACCGGGCCATTATCTGAGCAACGTATTCAGACCTATTGGGGTTTGGTTGATGCAAGCCAGACTGCCGTGATTGAAATGGCCAAGGCCAATGGCATTCATTTATTGAAACCTTCACAGCGTAACCCGATGCTTACTTCGACCTATGGTACAGGAGAAATGATCAAACAAGCATTGGATTTGGATGTGAAAAAAATCATCATTGGGCTCGGTGGCAGTATTACCAATGATGCAGGTGCTGGTATGGCGCAAGCACTGGGTGTGCGGTTTCTAAATTATAAGAGTGAGTCAATTCAGGTCTGTGGTGGAAACTTAGATCTGGTCAAATCAATGGATTTATCCGAACTTGATCCACGTTTAGCAGATACTGAAATAATCATTGCATCGGATGTCAACAATCCACTGTGTGGACCAAATGGTGCATCGATAATCTTTGGACCACAAAAAGGTGCAACGCCTGAAATGGTCAAGCAGTTGGATCAAAACCTCTGTCATTTCGCCGATGTGGTTGCTCAGCAGATTGGCTGTGATTATCGTCATGTGGCAGGTGCGGGCGCTGCCGGTGGATTGGGTTTTGGTTTAATGGCATTCACTGCTGCTTCCATTCGATCAGGTGTAGAGCTGATGATTGAACAGGTTCAACTGGGTGAAAAAATAGCGCAAGCAGATCATGTGTTTACCGGGGAAGGTAAAATTGATTTTCAAACCAAATTTGGCAAAACGCCATTTGGTGTGGCGCAGGTTGCAAAACACTTCAATAAACCGGTGATTGCTTTTTCGGGTCTAGTCGGTGAAGGGATTGAGGATTTGTTTGAGTCAGGATTTAGCCAGATTGTTGGGATTAATCCGCCAGATTGTCCTTTAGAGGAAGCCTTAAATAATGCAGAAATGAACTTGGAGAAAGCTGTCGCTGAGATAGTTAAAAATCTTTTGACAGAGTGAAAGTATTTCTCTCTCCTGTAATCCAGCACGCCCTGTCGTTAGCTAATATCAAATCAGGAAATAAAATTGGAGACAGTTTCAGGACAACTGAAAAGCCATAATTCTGGAAGCGATCTGTTAAACTACATACATCCACAAAATGATGAGTGAAAATGAGTTTAGCCACCCTGATTGATGAATTAAATCCTCAGCAAAGACAAGCAGCCACCACAGAAGCAAAACACAGTTTAGTGCTGGCCGGGGCAGGTTGTGGCAAAACCAAGACCATCGTGGCACGCGCAGCTTACTTGATTGAACAGGGCGTGCCTGCCAAGCAGATTCAGATTCTGACCTTTACTCGCCGTGCAGCCAGTGAAATTGTGGCGCGTGTCGAACTGGCACTTGGTGAACAAGCCAAGGGGCTGCGAGCCTCGACCTTTCATACCTTCTGTATGTATCTGCTGCGCCGTATTCCGAAAGCTTTTGGTCTGGAACAGTTTTCGATTATTGATCGTGATGATCAGCTGATGATGTTCCGCCTGATTCGCGGCCGTGATGACAAGAAAAATCCCAATCATTTGCCTAAGCCTCAGGAATTATGTGACCTGTATTCTTTTGCACGGAATACCCGGCAAAAACTCAGTCTGGCATTAGAAAAACAGATGCCAGAATATCTGGCTCTCAAAGACCAGATTGCTGACATCATGAAAGAATATGAAGCACGTAAGCAGGTGCGCAGCTTTCTGGATTATGATGACATCCTAGCGGTAGTTGCCACGGCGCTGGCACAGTCCGAAGGTCTGGTCGACTATGTCGCTTCGATCTGTCGGCATATGCTGGTCGATGAAATGCAGGATACCAATCCATTGCAATGGGCTTTGCTGGAGCCACTGAAAGACCAGATTAGCCTGTTCTGTGTCGGTGATGATGCGCAGTCGATTTATGGTTTTCGTGGTGCAGACTTTGAAAATATTCACCATTTCAAAGAGCGTGTGCCAGATGCGCAGATTTTTAAATTAGAAAAAAACTACCGCTCGACCCAGGAAATTCTGGATCTGTCCAACTGGCTGCTCGATCAGTCTGAAATCAAATATGACAAACGTCTGGAAGCGTATCGCGGAGAAGGCATTAAGCCGCGCATGCATATTTTCCCGAATGAGTTTGATGAAGCCAAATGGATCGCGATTGATATTAAAGAGCGTCATTATCTGCAAGGTAGTAAGTGGGGCGAGCATATGGTGCTGGTTCGTTCCAGTTTTGCCGCACGGCATATTGAGGCAGCCTGTATCGCGGCTAATGTGCCGTATCGCTTTATTGGTGGCATGAAGCTGTTGGAAACGGCGCATGTCAAAGATTTGCTCAGCATGCTGCGCGTAGTCGCCAATCCGCTGGATGATATCGCCTGGATGCGTTTCTTGACCCTGTGGAATGGTGTTGGTGATGTGGGTGCCAGTAAGCTATCGCAGCAGTTATTGGCTGAACCGGAAATGGAAGCTATTGCAGATAATTTGGAAAAATTTGGCAAGATACCATTAGAAACTATTCTCATCATGCAGCAGATGAGTGTGCTCAAAGGCGAAGTGCAAGCCTGTGTCGGTCTTGCGATTCAGGCGATTGAATCGCAGTTGGCGGAAAACTATAAAAAGGATTGGCCACGTCGCCAGAGTGATTTTGAACTCGTCAAACAGCTGGCCTCCAAGCATTCACAGTTGAGTGAATTTTTAGAGGAATATGTACTGGATCCGGTGTCAATCTCGGAAATTGAACGCCAGTCGGATCATGATGTGGTGACCTTAATCACCATTCACTCGGCAAAAGGTACTGAGCAAAATGTCTGTTATGTGGCCAATGTCACGCCAGGCAATTACCCGCATGCACGTGCTCAGGGTGACTTTGATGATGTCGAAGAAGAACGTCGTGTGCTATATGTGGCGTTGACCCGGGCAAAAAATGAATTGATTCTGACCAAACAGAACCTGAATCATTGGGCGCGGGAAACGGTCGATGAGCAGGGGCGTAAAGTCGAAAGCTATTTCCTGAATGATCTCACCCGGCATTTATGTACCACGGAAACCCATTACAAGACCCGGCAGCAAACGGTAAAAAGTGCCTTGATTGAACGCAAGTCGATTAATTTAGATTTTGGCATTGATCTCGATTAAACTATGGCAAAGTTGTTTCATGCAAAAAGTAGAGTAGGCGCGTGCTTTTTGATATTTTTTGCCTATCTTCTTAAGGTTGTAAGATGAAAATTTTAGTTCGTAATTTAGAACGTACGGTCACAGAAGCCGAATTACTGAAACTGTTCCAGGAATATGGCACAGTGGAGACCTGTACTTTGGTGCTTGATGCAGCAACAGGCAAATCAAAAGGTTTTGCTTTTGTAGAAATGCCACATGGCCGTGAAGCGGTGAAAGCCATTAAAGGCCTGAACACGTTGCGCTTGCACGGACATGGGATCCGCGTGAAAGCTGCAGAAGACAAGCCTCAGGCTTAAACTCAAAAAAGGAGCACTTGATAGGCTCCTTTTTTTATGGTCGAAATTTAGTATCGCCGTACTTAATCAGTGAGCTCAATGCTCTGAATTTCAGTGCGGGATTGATTCAGTCTAAACATCTTTTGATTGCGAAATGCAGGCGAACCTTTTACTTTATAAAAGCCAAAATTTGTTTTAACCCTTAGGAAATCTCGATGACCCGTGTTGCTCGCTATCATGCGGACCGTACCAATCAAAAACTGTATTTCGCCCGTCTATCCTGCCAGCAAGCAGAGCAAACCGAACATGTACAACAGGCTCAGGCACAACGTGAAGCAACTGTGTTTCATTTGCATGGTGCTTTGTTAGCATTTTTACAGGAACTGGTGCGTTACTATCGCCTGAATGATCCTCATCCGACGCTAAAATCGATCGAAGAACTGATGGCGGCCAAAGGCCAGATTTCGCCAGAAGTGGCGGTATTGCAACATTTGTCCAAGAGCGGTTTCATTGCTGAACTGAAGCGCGCGTACCGTCTGTGCCAGTATGCGCCCGAACCAAGTACCCCAGAACCTGAAGACGAAACCTCCTCAAATCTCATCATTAAAGTCACACAGTCTCCACAAGCGTGGTTACCTGATACTGCTATATTGAGAGAGTGGCATCGTGACCTGACCCAATTAATTGATGGTTTTCGTAATGAGATGATTGAATTTTAATCGGATCGGCTGTACTTGAAAATGCAATTTTTAACCCTATATCAATTACTCTAATGATGCAAAGTGCACCCGGCGCTTTGCCACCATGTTGAACATGGAGGATATATGTCTATAGAACAGTTGAAAGATTTATTTGGTAATCAAGACGCGATTTTAGAACTCGTTCAACTTGAAGGCGGCGCGTTGGCTCTACGCAATGCAGGCTCACATAAACAGCCTTTGGTCATGATTCAATTTAATGATGAGGTGAAAGCTTTACTTGGAGAGCAGACGCCCGTGATTGCGCAACAGATGATTCAGGCAGCACTCTATGGTTTGCTGGAACAGCAGGTCAATGAGTGGCAGGCTGAAGTTGTGGATGAAGAACCAAAGTATATGAGTTAATCGTTGAAATTTATTTAGAAAGCACACTATCGGTGTGCTTTTTGAGTTTTATAGGTTATTAAATTAGGCAGATTTTAAGTACCATAAAACGTTCATTTGAAATGAAGATGAAAAATCAGTATTTTAAAATTTAAGTCGTGAGCAGTCTGAAGCCAGTGTGTTAATAAAATCTTTGGCTCAGAGATATATTGATGTCCATAAAAAAAGTTGCCAGATCCGGCAACTTTTTTATTTGGCGTTTATTCAAAGAAAAACTTTAATGAGAAGGCGTATGCTGATGCGCGATCTCAATCTGGTTCAAAATATGATTGCTCATATTTTTTGCCATTTCTTCTTTGGCATAATAAACCGCACCGACATTATCCCGACGAATGGCTTCAGCTTCTTCCTTGCTTTCCGCACAGACCAGTACCTGAATTTGTGGATTCAAGGTCTTGGCAATGTCCACGATTTTATGAATATCGATAATATCCATAGGAGAGATAACCAGTAAGCGCGCATGTTGAATATGTGCTTGAATCAGTACTCCGGCTTCAGTGGCTACACCAGACACTGCAGCAATGCCTTTTTCACGTAGGTTTTCGACGATGTCACGGTTTTCTTCGGCAATCACCACCTTAATGTTTTCTTCCATCAATGAGCGGGTAATGCGACGTCCCACCTCACCATGGCCAATAATGACCACCTGATCGCGCAGGTAATCCTGTGAGACTTCATCCGGCAACATTGCCAAAGGGTCACCACTGCGTTCCAGTAAGCGGGCCAGAGTCGAGCGTTCCCGAATCCATTTCTGTACCGGCTCAATCGCGGAAAAGATAAAGGAGTTAAGCGTAATCGAAATTAAGGCACCTGCCAGAATCAGGTTTTGACCTTCCAGCGAAAGCAGATTGAGCGAAACACCGAGTGCAGCCAAAATAAAGGAGAACTCACCAATCTGTGCCAGAGAAGCACCGACGGTCAAAGCGGTATTGATCGGATAACGGAAGAACAGCACCAGTGCCATCGCGGCAATAGTTTTACCAATCATGATAATCCCGACCACGGCCAGTACATGTAAAGGCTGTTCCAGCAGGATGCGCGGATCAAACAGCATGCCGACGGAGACAAAGAATAAAATCGAGAAAATTTCACGCAGTGGCAAGGTTTCTTCTTCGGCACGATGACTGAAATCAGATTCTTTCACCACCATCCCGGCAAAGAAAGCACCCAGTGCCATCGACACGCCAAAGATCTTATAAGCACCAAAGGCAATCGAGACGGCAGCAGCCACCACTGTTAAGGTAAACAGCTCACGTGAACCCAGACGTGCCACCACCTGTATGATCATCGGAATCAAGCGTTTACCAATAATCAGCATGAAGGCAATAAAGCCTGCGACTTTAAGTAAGGTAATCCCTAAGGTAAGCCAGATATTCTCATCGCTTGCGCCTTCCAGCGCCTGCCCACCTAAAAGCACCGCAGTGGCAGGTAACAGTACCAGCGCCAAGACCATGACCAGATCTTCGACCAGCAACCAGCCAACAGCAATTCGGCCATTGATTGAATCCAGTAAGCCACGATCACCAAGGGCTTTGAGTAGAACCACGGTACTGGCACAAGACAGGCTTAGGCCGAAGACCAGTGCTGAGCCAAAGCTCCAGCCCCACAGCATCGAAACTCCAACCCCGAGCAAGGTGGCAACTGCAATCTGTAAAATCGCACCAGGCAGGGCAATCCGGCGTACCTGCATCAGATCGTTTAGGGAAAAATGCATTCCGACGCCAAACATCAGGAACATGACGCCTAATTCTGCCAACTGGTTGGCCAGATGAATATCACCGACCACACCGGGCGTGTGGGGACTAATCAGAATGCCGGCAATGAGATAGCCGATCAAAGGGGGGAGACGTAGCCGTGCAGCGAGATAGCCAAAGACCAAAGCTAAGCCAAAACCAACAGCCAGTAATATAATGAGCTCTACGTCATGTGGCACTAAATACTCCTTTAGCTAGGTTTGCTGGGAAATAAGCACAAAAAGTGCCAAAACATGCAGAAAGTTTATCAAGCCGGATAAAAAAAGTGCAAAAAAAACGACCCGCGAAGGTCGTTTTTTTAAAGAAACTAAAATTATTTGATTTTAGCTTCTTTGAAGATTACGTGTTGACGGATTTTTGGATCAAATTTTTTGATTTCCATTTTTTCCGGCATAGTACGTTTGTTCTTAGTCGTGGTATAGAAATAACCTGTACCAGCTGAAGAAACTAAGCGAATTTTATCACGCATGGTTCAGACTCCTTAGATCTTTTGACCTTGAGCACGTAGGTCAGCAACAACCTTTTCAATGCCCAATTTGTCGATAATACGCATACCTTTAGTGGTTAAACGAAGACGTACAAAACGTTTTTCGCTTTCTAACCAGAAACGGTGGTGGTGCAGGTTCGGCTCGAACCGGCGCTTAGTTTTGTTGTTGGCGTGTGAGACGTTGTTACCAACGACTGGACGCTTGCCGGTAACTTGGCAAACCTTAGACATGGTGTAACTCCATTGATTTAGCCAACAGCAAATCTGTATGGCCAGTCAAAAATAAACGGATTGAAATCATTCAAGGGGCGTTTTATATCAAAAATGCGCTTAAAAGACAAGCGATTTTCGTCAAAACGCGGCACGAACTATATCGATAGCTCATGCCTTGATCATTTAGCGGAGAAGTGTCTTCGAAATCAGCTTGTGAATCGGTTTATTGAACGGTGGCAGAATGTATTTCAAGCTGTACAGCTTTGGATTCGACATTACTGAGCGTTCATGCGACAAACTGAAGAAGCCTTCTGGGCCATGGTATTTACCCATACCTGATGCACCGACACCCCCAAATGGTAGATCATCCTGCGCAACATGGGTCAGTACCGTATTTTGCCCGAAATGCCCTGAATGGGTACGCTGTGCGACATAATCGGCACGCGCCTGATCAAAGTCGAAGTAGTATAAAGCAAGTGGACGCGGACGGCTATTAATAAAGTCGATGACATCGTCAATTTGATCATATTCCATGATCGGTAACAGTGGGCCAAAGATTTCATGCTGCATGATCTGCATCATCGGGGTGACATTGGTCACGATGGTCGGTGCAATCTTGCGCAGATCAGCCGAGTTTTCACTACGCGGATTAATTTCAATGACTTGCGCACCCTGTTCACGCGCATCATCCAGATAGCCTTGCAGACGGTTATATTGTTTGACATTAATAATCGAGGTGTAATCCTGATTATGGGTGATATCCGGATACATGCTTTCGACACAGGCTTTAAAGTGATCAATGAACTCGGCAGTTTTTCCGAGAGGCAGGAACATATAGTCTGGCGCTACACAGGTCTGACCGGCATTCCAGAGTTTGCCCACCGCAATCCGCTGCGCGACATCGCGCAGATCAATCGATGGATGCACCAGTACCGGCGATTTACCGCCCAGTTCCAGAATCACCGGCACCAGATTTTCGGCAGCGGCTGCCATGACGGTTTTACCGACTGCAGTTGAGCCGGTGAAAATCAGTTTATCGAAAGGCAAACGACAGAAAGCATCTGAAATCACACCGCCACCATTCACCACAGCGACCAATTCTTTAGGGAAGGCTTCAGCCAGGGCTTTTTCCAGAACTTCACCAAAGGCAGCCGATGCACTGGAAATTTTGATCATGGCATGGTTGCCGGCCGCCAGGGCACAAATTAGTGGGCCAATCGAGAGCAACAGCGGATAGTTCCACGGTGCGATAATTCCGACTACACCCAAAGGCTGATATTGCACCCAGGCTTTGGCCGGCTGATGAATAATGCCGACATGACGCTTGGAAGGTTTCATCCAACGGGTCAGGTTTTTGCTGTAATATTTAATATGTTCCAGACAGGTGAGCAGTTCACCAATCTTGGTTTCCCCAATGGAACGGTTACCATAGTCCTGATTAATTGCGTCAGCAAATTGATCTTGATACTTAACTAAGATACGCTTAAGTCGAGCTAAACGATCGATACGTTCCTTTGCAGTCGGCAGAGGGTAGTGTAAATAAGCGTGTTTTTGTTGCGCCAAGACTTCATTCAGATATTGGCTATCAAAAAAATGTGGTGTCATTGATGTTGTTTTTGTGTGACTGTTCATGCCGCACTACCATTATTCAAAAATCGATTAATTAATTTTTAGAGCAAATACTCTAATTAGTCAAGTGACTTTGTGTGTTAGCCTGCTAATGCATGAACTGAATGGTTATTTTAGGATGTCCCAAACCAAAACCTTAAAAACTAAAGAGCGTATCTTGCAGCTCAGTTTGCAGCTGTTTAACGAGCGTGGTGAACGATCGGTAACCACCAATCACATTGCGGCTGAACTCGGCATGAGCCCGGGTAACCTGTATTATCATTTCCGCAATAAAAATGAAATTATTAAAGAATTGATGGAACAGTACCAGCACCAGACCCTGGAAATGCTGGCGCTGCCGGATGACCGTGCGCTGGATGCCAATGACAAGGTGCATTATTTTCAGGTACTGAGCAGCCAGCTCTGGGCTTACCGTTTCCTGCATCGTGACGTCTATCATCTGGTAGAAAATAACGAAGATTTTCGCAAGATGTATCCACGCTTTGCCGGGCAGGTCATGCAGCAGGGCCAGAAAATCTATAAAGGCTTTGTTAATGCAGGCCTGATGGACATGACCGATTCAGAAATTGAAGCACTGATCATTAACCTGTGGATTGTACTGACCAACTGGACCAATTTCCTGTATATGTCAGGTCATTTGACCGATTCCAATACGCTGGAAGAAAAATGGGTCTGGCAGGCACTCCGTCAAATGGTATTCTTGGAAGGGGCGTATTTACGTGGTGAAAGTCGTCAAACCTATGAAGGTTTATTGAGTAGTTTGGGCTCTTCGGAACTTTTTGCCAGCCTGTCGTCGTCTAAAGATTCTGAATCTGAACAAACTATTCAGAATATCCAAGAAACGCGCTAGAATACTCGGCTTATTTTTTAATTTAACTGATTAGTGACTTAAACCAACATGAATATGACGACTGCTAACACCGCACGTTTATTGATTACTTGTGAAGACAAGCCGGGCATCGTGCAGGCTGTTTCGAGCTTCTTGTATCATCAAGGTGCCAACATTACTGCGCTTGACCAATATGCGACAGCAGCGCAGGGTGGACGTTACTTCATGCGCGTTGAATTTGAATTAGATAATCTTCAAAGTCGCAAAGAAAGTATTACCCAGACTTTTGCAGCGAATGTGGCGGAACGCTATGGCATGCAATGGCGTCTGGCTCTGGTCAGTGACGTGAAAAAAGTCGGTATTTTGGTGTCTAAAGTCGATCATGCCTTGCTTGAGCTGTTATGGCGTCATGCGCGTGGTGGTTTGCCTTGTGAAATTACCAAAGTGGTGTCGAATCACGAGACTTTACGTGAAGCAGTTGAAAATTTTGGCATTCCATTCGAAGTTGTGCCGGTGACCAAAGACAACAAACCTGAAGCTTATGCAGAAATCGACCAGTTGATGCAGGGCAATGACTTACTGGTGCTGGCGCGTTATATGCAGATTCTGGATGAAGAATTTGTCAGCAAGTGGGAAATGAAAGTGATCAACATTCACCATTCTTTCCTGCCGGCTTTTGTAGGTGCCAATCCGTACAAACAGGCCTATGAAAAAGGCGTGAAGCTGATCGGTGCAACTGCGCACTATGTGACTGCTGATCTGGATCAAGGTCCGATTATTGAGCAGGATGTGGAGCGCGTGAACCATGACTTTACTGTTGAGCAGTTACGTGAACTCGGTCAGGACGTAGAACGTAATGTATTGGCCCGTGCGGTAAAATGGCATTTGGAAGACCGTATTATTGTCGATGGCAACAAGACTGTCGTGTTCCAATAAGACTTGCATTGAGTTTTAAAAAGGCATACTTTTAGTGTGCCTTTTTTGTTTTGATGCAAAAAAAGTCAGTCAAAGGTAGGATTAGCGGTTGCAAATGAAAACACTTCTCATTTATTATTGGCATACTTTAATTGTGCTAACCGATGAGCTTGATAGTTTGTTCCACATCATCTCCTCAAGGTAATAGATTTAATGAGTCAAGTTGCTGCGCCCCAAATGCCTACACCGCCGAATCAGATGAAAAAGAAAGTCATCTCTATCGTGGCGGCTGTACTGGTTGGGCATGTGGGTGTGTTATATGCGATCAGCCAGATGAAAGCACCTGAGCTGGCACCCATTGATAAGCAACCCTTAAAAGTGCGCTTTGTAAAACTCCAGGAAGCGCCAAAACCTTTACCGCCAAAGCCGAAGGCCGAGCCACAAAAAGAGCCGCCTAAGCCAAAAGAAGTCAAAATTGTCGATAAACCGCTGCCACCACCACCGAAAAAAGTAGAAAAAATCGAGCAGGTGAAAAAGGCTGAAGCGCCAAAAGTAGTTAAAGCACCGCCAGTTGAAGCAAAACCAACCCCAAGTCCGGTTGTACCGACAGTGGTCACTGAAACTAAAGTTAAACCGGCACCTGCTCCGGTCGCGCCACCTGCGCCTGTGGCACCGCCAGCACCTGCTGCGCCGCCATCTCCGAAAAGTGTATCAATTGGTGGGGGCGTGTCTTGGCAGCGTTCACCAAAAGTCTCACTCTCTGCAGGTGAATTAAAATCAGCCTGTTCACTGGTAGTAGACGTTTCAGCGAATGAGCAGGGTAAAGTGGTCTCTGCGACTGCACGAAATTCAAGTTGTAGCCCGGCGGTAACGCGCAAAGTAGAAGCAGCGGTACGTCGTGCACAACTCACCAAATATGTTGAAAATGGTGTGGCTTATCCAACACGCGTGGAACAGCCTTTCGATTTTCAGGTTAAATAACGGCTCACCCATTAGGAGTTCGAATATGAACTTTTCAGTTTATTGGCAACACGCTGATGCAGTCAGTAAAACGCTGTATTTCGTGTTATTGGCAATGTCGATTGCGACATGGACCATTTTTGTGCTGCGTTTGATGGGCACTCGCCAACTGAAACAGATTGCCTATACTCAGTTATCTAAGGCATTGGAGCAACTGAAAACCAAACTGGCTCCTTTGGGCTTTGAACAGCGTAAGGCAGTGGCAGAACAGGCGCTGTTACGCCAGATTTCAGCAGAAAAAGCCAATGCCGAAAAAGGTGTATCAGTTTTGGGTACCATCGCATCAATTTCTCCATTTGTCGGTTTATTCGGTACAGTATGGGGCATCTTCCATGCGTTGGTTGCTGTTGGTAAAAGTGGTCAGGCTGGACTGGCACAAGTAGCAACCCCAGTCGGTGAAGCATTGATTATGACTGGCTTAGGTCTAGCAGTCGCGATTCCTGCGGTACTGGCTTATAACATCTGTGTACGTGCTAATCGTGGCTTGGCTCATGAGTTACAGGATCAGGCACACGGTCTGTTAATTGATACCATGCTGCAACAGGAATCTGCTGCAAAAAAGCCTGATGAAAAAGTAACACAACAGAGTTTCGTGGGAGGTCAAGCTTAATGGCTTTTCAACTGGGTGAAGACAACGATGTAGGCATGAATGAGATGAACCTCATTCCCCTCATCGACATTATGTTGGTATTGATGATCATCTTTCTGGTGACAGCGACCGTTGCGAACCCATCAATTCCATTAACCTTGCCACAAACCACTGCGGAGATTATCGATCTGCCGCCTGAAAATGTCACGATCAGCATCAATGCCGAAGGTGACATTGCCTGGAATGGCGATGTACTGACGCTAGAGCAGCTTGAAACCCGTTTTAATGAAGCGGGCCAAGCTGAACGTCAGCCGACCATTGTGCTGAAAGCGGATAAAGAATCACGTTATGACTCAGTGGCGCAAGTCATGTCGCGTGCGAGTGGAGCCGGACTCAGCGATATTGCTTTTGCAACTGATAACTAAGATTTAGGTAATAAAAAAAGCGACTGATTGCAGTCGCTTTTTTTATGCCCATTTTTCATGAAACTTAATGGGTTTTTAAGAGGGTCGTAAATTTGCTGCGTAATTTATTCAATTTTGGCGGAATGGCAAAATTACAATAGCCCTGGGTCGGGTTCTTGGCAAAGAAGTTTTGATGATAGTCTTCCGCCGGATAGAAAGTCGGGGCAGGGCTCAGTTCAGTTACCACATTGATGCCATCGGCTTTCAGGGCATCCATCGCCTGCTGCGCCTGTTGCTGCTGTTCATCATTCAGATAATAAATCACAGAACGATACTGGGTGCCGACATCATTGCCTTGACGGTTTAATGTGGTTGGATCATGGGTCGCAAAAAAGACATCGAGCAATTGGTTATAGTTAATCTGGTTTTCATCGAAATCGATCAGAATGACTTCGGCATGGCCGGTATTGCCACCACAGACATCATCATAGTTTGGCTGAGTTGTGTGCCCACCTGCGTAACCGCTGACGACTTGCTGAACTCCCTGAATCTGTAAAAATACGGCTTCAGTACACCAAAAGCATCCCCCACCGAAAAGTGCCTGTTGCATGGTTGATTCCTCATTCAATTAAATAACTCAATCGGGCTGATGGTTAAATTCCAGCTCATCAGTATGAAAGATAAAAAAGCCTGTCCATACAGGCTTTTTGTAGGGAAGTATTAACGCGGCTGAACAGCACTTTCCAGCTGGATCAAGAGATTTCCATGGCGATCCAGTAATTTTAAGGTTTTACCAAACACTTGATAATGAGTCACTTTGGCTAAAGCTTCATTAAATTTCTGATCAAGCTGATCGTTGTTCATGCAAGCCATACGGGTAGTGGCCATTTGGCTCAGGGTCAGCGTGTCTTTCGCTGCTGTGTAGCTGCCCATAATCCGGTTACAGCTATCTGAACCTGAAACGCGCTGGGTACTGGCATCAAATTGCAGACTCGGAACATTGCGTGCGGTTGGCACCGTCTTGATTTCAGTATTGCCAATCTGGGTCGCAATCCAGGTACGATTTTGCAAAAGTTGTAAATGATTCGCGGTTTGTGTCGTGGCTGTATTAGGCACAGTTTCGCAGCCCATGACCGTTAAAACCGAGCCTAAAATCGCGATGGCAGTTAATTTTTTTAGCATGAGAGATACTCTGATCATTGACTAGCTATTTGTATATAAACAAAAAAATGATCAAGGTTCCAGTTGATTTTGTATCTTTATTGAAGTGGATTTGCTACACAGTTATCGCATGTCTGGTTTCGGTAGACCTTGTCGCATGAGTCTTGAATAGTCCTGACTGGAGAGATTAGCGGTCTGTTCTACCCGTGGATTGACATGCGCGCGTTGATACCAGGTGTGCATATCCCAAGACTGTTCCAGTACTTTGAGATCATAGAGATAATTTGGTAAATAGCCGGAGGCCAGCAGCCGGTAATCTGAGGGTAGCGGTTGTTGCGAAACTGCCTGCACCATATCAAAGACCAGTGTGGTGCAATTACTGGTCAGGGTATTATACCATTTTGGCTTTTGGGCCAGTTCATCGGCCTGACGCAGATATTCCTTGAATAGCGCTTTGGCCTGAGCTTGCGGCATCTTTACCGGGAAAAAATAGACCTGTTCACCACGGACATTGCTACGGGTATAGACAATATCCTTTTCATCCGATGCGACCAGACTCAGTTCATATTTTCGGAAAAAGCCACCAATCGCTGAAAACTCTTCATTCTTTTCCTTGCGGATTTCAATCGAGAAGGTGAGTGGCTTTTGATTGGCAAAATCGAAGCTGACCAGGGTGTGGGCAATTTTAGGTTCCATCCAGTAGGAAGTAATGATGTTCACGCCAGTAATCTGATTCAGATCAAAACTGCGGCTTTCCCAGCGTTCGATATAGCGACCATCGGCCTGCCAGTCAAAGTTGCGGATATTGTGTAAGGTAACCTGATCGCCTTGCTGCTCATAATGCAGAAGCTGGGAAACCTCAGGATTCCACTCTCGATCCTGACGCGCTTCCAGACTGAAATATCCTAGCAGACAGAATAAAAAGGCCAGAAGATAAAGAACGCTATCCACTTGGCGGGAGATCAGATGCCGGGTGAAATAAATCCCGAGAACGACCAGCGCAAAGGTCAGCCAGAGTCCAATCAGCATCAAGCTGCCGATTTTTCCGAGGGGTTGATGAACCCAGAGCATCAGGCTGAACCACAGGCTCGACAGAAGGACGAATAAAGTAAACAGGCTGCCCAGTAGCCACAGACTCCAATGTCTGGAGATGTATTCGCGTCCCTGCATCATCACTTTTTCATGAGAAATAGGCTTTATTTTCTGTAGGTTGCGAACTCAAAAGCAATGCCGGTTTTGTCGTCGATATGTTGCTCGGCAGCGACTTTTTTAAATTCTGCTGGAATCGCTGGATAATAGGCATCGCCCTGTACATCCAGTTCGACATGCGTCAGTTCTAGACGGTCTGTGATCTCCATGGTCTGTTTAAAGATTTCACCGCCACCAATGATGAAAATGGTTTCAGGCTTTTCTGAAGCTTTCACATCTGCCACGGCTTGGCTCAGTGCATCTTCAATGCTATAAGCGACTTTGGTACCTGCAAATGCCCAGTTTGGATCACGAGTAATGACCCAGTTCACCCGTTTAGGTAGAGTACGTCCCATCGACTCTAGTGTCTTGCGACCCATCACCACCACACCGCCTTGGGTGATTTCCTTGAAGTGCTTCAGGTCGGCAGAGATATGCCAAGGTAGGTCATTGCCCTTGCCGATACAACGCTGCTGATCGATGGCGACGACGTGTACAACTTCTAAATCTTGAAATGACATGTATTGATCCTTCTCATCAAACCCAAAGCCCTTCGTGTAATTTTTTACTGGTACGAAGGAGAGGTTCACAATTTATCTTGATTGCCTTCACGCTTTAGGGCCGGGAATATATTTTGAAAGGAGTTGGCGATTCACGCGTGGTAAAAGGCCTCTCCCTAGCCCTCTCCGAGGAGGAGAGGGAATTTTATAATAAAGAAAATTAAACAGCGACAGGGGCTTTAATTCCTGGATGAGATTCATAACCGACAATTTCGATATCTTCAAATTTGAAATCGAACAGGTCTTTGATCTCCGGATTTAGTTTTAATTGACAGAGGCCTAATGGCTCACGGCTGAGCTGTAACTGTGCCTGTTGAAAATGGTTGCTGTACAAATGAGTATCGCCACCAGTCCAGACAAAGTCACCGACCTCCAGATCACAGACTTGCGCGATCATATGCGTCAACAAAGCATAGCTGGCAATATTAAATGGTACACCCAAAAATACATCGGCACTGCGCTGGTACAACTGACAAGACAATTTGCCATTGTGCACAAAGAACTGGAACAGGGTATGGCAAGGTGGTAATGCGACCTGACCCGCTTCATTCGGGTTCCAGCCGGACACGATCAGACGACGCGAATTCGGATTAGTTTTAATTTCATTGATCAACCATTTGATCTGGTCAAAACCATCTTGGTTATAGCTATTGTCTGCATTTTTGCTGGCACCAAAATTACGCCATTGGTGACCATATACTGGACCCAGTTCGCCTTCAGGACGGCCAAAACGTGCAGTCTGTTCTGCGGTCGCCCATTCATCCCAAATCGAGACTTTATTGTCTTTTAAATACTGAACATTGGTATCACCTTTCAGGAACCACAACAGTTCAATCACGATAGAACGGAAATGAACTTTTTTGGTGGTGAGTAAAGGAAAACCTTGGGAAAGATCAAAGCGCATCTGATGACCAAATACCGAACGTGTACCTGTACCGGTACGGTCGCCTTTATCGCCGCCGTTGTCGAGGATATGTTGTAAAAGGTCAAGATATTGGCGCATAGTTCTCTCTATTTGAATCTGTTGAAAATTGCCGTTTTAACAGCAGAACGGATTATTTTATAATCAATTTTCTGTCGAAAGGGACAATTTAAATTGCGCACATCATAGCATTTTTTGATGAGCTTTCATCGCCCAAATTGAGAATAAAAAAGACCTCCTGATAGAGGTCTTTTGATTGCAGTTTAAGCGGTTTTATGGCCCGTATGGACGGTATGAATCAGATCAGACAGATCATAACCTAAGGGTGCTGCATAACTTAAATATTCGCGTTGAGTCGCTTCGTCCAGACTGGTGTCGCGATGTAATCACCATAAATATTCTTTATTCGGCTCGCCCACGAGTGCCGTCTGATAATCCGGATCGATTTTTAAGACCCAATAATCGCCCTTGGTAAACGGGATCCCATGCAAGCCTTCAGGTAAAAATCTGATTTCAAGCTTGGCATGTTCTGCATCGACAATGATCGCTTCAGCAATGGCTTCATCCACCTTGCCATTTTCATTCAAGCTCTATACCGCAGAAATATCGGTGCTGTCTTCAGGTTGGCGCTTCATCGGCAAGTGTGCAATGTCATACCAGGTACTTAAATATTGTTCTAAATTAAAATTTGAAACGGTACTTAAAGTCTGACTCATTTTTCTTCTCTGTTTAGTTCAATATTTAAAGTTTAGTTCAAGGTTTAAAAATGCCGCATCAGTGTAATACAGGCGGTAAAGCTTAAAATGATGTAATCATGTGGTGAAATGTTATCTGAAAATGGCCGAGCTACAGATTAAATCCACACGTTTGAGTAGAAAAAGATAAGGACTCATTTTGTATAGTTCAGGCTAAAAAAGCTTTGCAAGGCATCGAAGTTGGCTTTGCTTTACATTTTTTTTGCAAAGATGATGGGTTTTGTAACTGTATTAGAAAGAACGGCTTAATTTGAATGCCGCAAAAATAGACAAATTTATTTACATTTTTAATGTGAAAGATAACATTTAAACGACTAGTATTCTCGGCTTGTTAACAATATGAAAGCCTAAATTACAGGCGAGGAGCGGTTGGTAAGGCATGATCTATGATCATCAAGTAAACATGAGCGAAGTATATGCTCCTGTCCAAGCGAATATCATGGTGCGTTCCCAATCGGAGCAAAGACCTAAAAAGTCATCCCACAAAGCCACTGTCCGTAATGCTTCAGGCGTAAGCAATGGCCATCGTATCAATATCGAGAAATTTACCAGTTATCTGCAAGGCATTACCCGAAATACCAGTACACAGAAATGTGCGCGCAGTATTCGTGTCGGTCTGCAATCCTCTGGTGCGAAAATTGTGAACCATCCAGTCGCAGCGGCAGATTGGGGAAGTACCCTGATGCAGCTGGGCTATAAGAAAATTAATGCTTCTTTTGATCGGCCGAAAAAAGGCGATATCTATATTATTGACCGTACTCAGGGACATAAATATGGACATATCGCGGCTTATTCAGGTAGTGCCTGGGTATCGGATTTCAAACAGCGAGATCATGCGGTTTATCGCAATAAAAACGTGACTTATAGTTACTATCGTCTGGAAACTTACTTCTAAGAAAATACTGCGAAGTGATCAGTCCTCAAAACGCTTCGCACGGCTTTCATAGATTGAAACGATAAATAATCCAATCGCGGCAAAGCCAAGACATTGCAGACCCCAGGCAAATTTGCCCCATTGTTGGTGCTGTTCAGGCAAATAGCCAAACAGGGTAATTAAGGCAATGATGGGAATCACCCGGCTCAAGGCGCTAAAGCCATTTGCATAGGGATTGGATTTTGAGATTTTTAGGCGGAAATGGTGCAGTAAATGCACAACAATTCCAATCGCTAAACTCACCCCAACAAATATCGGACCTAACTGGGCCACAGTCGATGCTGCATAAATCAAAATACAGGTCGCGATGATGACAATGAGTTTGATTTGACGGCTACAGCGTTCCGAATACCAAAATTCAAGCATGTGGTGGCTCTGGATCCTGAGAGTTCTGATTGAGCAGCGACAATGGTGAAAACAGACAAATTGCCAGTGCCATAAAGGCAATGCCTTGTGCACCCGGAATCAGGATTTCACCCTGTTGCATATTCATAAAAACTAAAGCAATCAATAAGGCAATTGGAATCCAGGTCAGTAATCTATACAGCAAACCGGTCGGGTTTTTGCTGGCAAAGTGGATTTTGCAGTAACGGCAGATCAGAAAAATGATGCCGGTACCGACAAACATCAAAATAGAATCTAAGGGCAGCGGTTCCATCCAGTACAAGCCTGCAGCTGTCGCTGCAATCACAATAAAGATCAACAGTTTTTTGAGAACAGACACCTGCGGATTAAACCAGAACTCAAGCATAATGATGAAAGAATAGAAGAGATAATCGGCACTTTAGCATATTTTGAGTATAAAAAAGCGAGGCCTCTGCCTCGCTAAATTACGCGATTTTCTCAGCTATTTTTTTGTGGACCCCAGTCATATATTTTCTTCTGGTAGGCATACCACATCATCCATAAGCCAATCAGGATCATTGGTAGGCTCAGGAATTGTCCTTTGCTCATCCAGCCAATAAACAGTTGGCCATTGTCCGGCTCACGGAAGAACTCAACCACAAAACGTGCCAGGCCATAACCGATCAGGAACAGCGCAGAAACTGCCATACGTGGACGTGGCTTCGAGCTGAACCACCACAGTACAATAAACAGGATCAGGCCTTCACATAGTGCCTGATAGAGTTGAGATGGATGACGAACCAGTTGCAGCGGATCAGTCGGGAAAATCATGCCCCAGGCAAAGTTTGGGTCGGTGACCTGACGGCCATACAGTTCGCCACCTATAAAGTTACCAATCCGGCCAAACATCAAGCCTGTCGGTACGCAAGGTGCGATAAAATCCAGAGTCTGGAACCAGGTCATCTTATATTTCTTGCACCACCACAACATGGCCAGAATGACCCCGAGGAAACCGCCATGGAAACTCATACCGCCGGTCCAGATCTGGAACAGCCATAAAGGATCGGCCAGGAACTGGGAAAAACCGTAGAAGAAGACATAACCGACACGGCCACCGATGATCACACCGAGTGCACCGAAGAAAATCAGGTCAGACACCATATCCGGTGTCCAGCCACGTTGTTTGGCGCGAAACGTCGCCAATCCCCAGGCAAATAAAAATGCCAGTAAGTACATCAGTCCATACCAGTGGACTTGTAAGGGCCCGAGCGAAATCGCGACGGGATCAATATTGGGATAGGTGAGCATTCCTGTTCCTTGTGATTCTGTTTTGCACAGATTTTAGCTTAAAGCAAAGAAAAATGTTGTACATTCAATGTGTAAAGATCGAGAGCGTAAATTATGTGTATCGTGGCATTGGCTTGGCGGGTTCTGGATCAGAGCTCATTATGTCTGATTTCAAATCGGGATGAGTTCTATCAGCGTCCTACGCAGGAGCTGCATGAATGGGAGAATAGTCCGATAATTGCCGGACAGGATCTACAGTCGGGCGGCACCTGGATGGGGATTACGGCTTCTGGTCGCTGGGCGGTGATTACCAATTTTCGTGATGGGCAGGACAAAGGGCATTATCCGACTTCACGTGGACATATCATCCAGAACTTTTTAGATTCTGACTTAACGCCGATTCGTTTTGCTCAAGATCTGGAACAACGCCAGTGTGACTATGCCGGCTTTAATCTTTTTATGGGGGATCAGGATCAGGCGGTGTATATGAGCAATCGCGGTGAAGCACCACAAGTACTGGCGCATGGCGTCTATGTGGTTTCGAATGGCCTGATGAGCGAAGACTGGTACAAGACCCGCCATTTACGTAAACGCTTTACCCAGGAATTTTTACCGATGCTGCAATACCAGGAGATCGCAGAAGCAGATTTGTGTCATGCAGTCTGGGATATTCTGGAAGATGAACGCAAGGTGATTCCGGAGCTGCTGCCAGACACAGGTATCTCCGTGGAAATGGAACAGCTGCTGTCTTCGACTTTTATCCAGAGTCCGGCCTATGGCACCCGCTGCTCAAATTTTTTGAGAATGCAGCAGGGACAATGGCACTGGATCGAGAAGTCACAACAAGGTACAACCGCAGGTCAAACTATTGAGAAAATAATTAGCCTAAAATAATCACCGGATATAAAAAATGCCGACAGATGTCGGCATTTTTTAGGTCACTTCAGGGTTTAAGCTTTAGGGGTTTCTAACGACTCACCTGCAATGACACCGCCATCTTTACGGGTAATCACGACTGTTGCTGAGCGTGGACGTGAATACGCACGACCAGTACTGATTAAATGTTCAGCTTGGTTTGCAGGCCAAGTGCCACCTGGATGTTGCACGTTTACAAAAATGGCTTTGTAGTCAGGTGTCATAGTGACCCCTGTAATTTCACAGCCAGCAGGACCAACCAAGAAACGGCGTAGCTTCGAGTCATCGAGCTTCGCACCCATAGGTGTTTTTTGTGTGCCTGTCCCCGCTGTTGCGGTTTGTACAGAACCATCGCTCACTGAACCAGGAAGTGCTGCCAGCATCATGCAGTTGGTTGTATCCGTATATGCACCATCGTCAGTTTGTAACCATAATACGCCTCGGTCATCAAACCACATACCATCTGGGCTAGAGAAGTCATTTGCATCCGTCAAGCCAGAAAGGTTTACACCTGGGATTGAATCTGCTTCGGCACCAAATAGGAAAATATCCCATGTAAATGATGTTGCAGTAACATCGTCGCCTGTTTCACGGAAGCGAATCACGTGACCATTAATATTGCCACGTAGGCGGTTCGTTGCATCATCATCATCTGAATATTGGCGTGGATTAGCTGCATCAATTACATGTGCTGAACCGCGTTGTGAGTTATTGGTTAATGTGACATACACTTCGCCATTATGTGGATTTACCGCAACCCATTCAGGGCGGTCCATTTTAGTTGCGCCCGCTGCATCGGCTGCGATACGTGCATTGACCAAAATATCTGCTCGGTCTGCAAATTTGTATTCTGCATAGTTGGCAATCTTTGGATTAGACAAAGAGAGTTCTAACCATTGGCCTTTAGCTTCGCCCGTTGCTTCATTGAAATCAAATTGAGCAACATAAAGCTTACCGTTATTCATGTATTTGTCGCCAGCTGCATAGCCACCGTTGACATCAGTAGGATTCCATGGAGTATCTGAGACAAATTTATAGATGTATTCGCCTTGTGAATCATCACCCATATAGAATGCAAGTGGTTTACCTGCAATGGCACGGCTAGCACGGCAGTCTTCATGAGCAAAGCGACCTAAAGCGGTACGTTTTACTGGCATACTACGATTATCAAACGGATCTATTTCAACAATCCAACCGAAAGTATTAATCGAGTTGCGATAATCCTCTTGTTCCGATGCACCGCTGATGACTGTGTTCCAACGGCTGAAATAATCTGGCGTAAAGATTTGTGGATTTCTAATGCTTTGCCAGTTATAACCACGTGCGCCATTATTGACTTTATAGCGTTTTAACGCATGTTCGGTATTGGCATCGCGTACATCCCCGCCTTCGGTGTCTTTTTGACGTGCGAGATATTGGTTGAAGTTTTCTTCAGTGGTGAGATAAGTGCCCCAAGGGGTATAGCCGTTACCACAGTTGTTGATGGTGCCACGTGTTTTGGTACCATCTGGGCTAAATGCTGTTTGTACCAACGTATTACCACGTACAGGGCCACGGTATTCCATTTCAGTTGCTGCTGTAATACGGCGGTTAAATGGCGAGTTTAAATCGACCGTGATTTCTTGTGTCTCAGGATTTTTGTTGATTGCAACAATAGAAACACCATGAGAGTTTACTTCACGGATTACTTCATCTTCAGTGATATCATCTTGATCAAATATGCTACCACGAGGGTGTAAGTCATCACGTTGTAAATATTCGTGATTCATCACCAATAAGCCAGTGTCCGATACAGTCGCATCAAAATTTTGCTTGCTGGTATTTAAACCAAAAAAGGTCATACCATCATGGTTGTCACCGACACGGCGTTCGTAGGATACACCACTAGGAATATTGTTTTCATCCCATACAGGTAGGCTTGGGTGTAAAGGATCACCTACCGCATGTAGGACTTTAAAATCATAGCCTTCAGCCACAGTAAATTGCTCTAAAGTGTTTTTATCCACTGGTTTGAAGGTTAATGATTTAGGTGTTGCAGTTAAATCTGGTTCATTCGGTGTTGCAGGTATGCTTGGCGGAGTTGATTCTTCATCATTATCGCTACAGCCCGTAAGTGAGGCTGCTAAGGTTAATGCTACTGCACCACCAGCCGTCTTTTTAATTAAATCGCGACGACTCATCTGTTGGTTAAACAGTTGGTGAAATTCTGGGTTCCCCGAAGTGTTGCTGTCATAATCATCATTAAAAGCAATTTGATCAGTCATATTTTGTTCCTAGCAGTATGTGCTTGGTTGTTTTAAATGGTTATGAGTAAATTAACGGCTAAAAATGACAGGGAAGTGAAAGAATTGTTTCAATAAAATTAAATAAATCAGTATTTTATTGAAAATTAAAAACAAAAAGACAGCCAGAGCTGCCTGAGTAAATCGATATTTTTGTTGTTTTGGCTGGTTATTGTTATTCGGTCTTTAAACGACGTTTTTCAATCAGTTTCCCTGCCAGCAAACCCAGTTCAAACAGTAGCCACATCGGGACAGCCAGCATGATCATCGACAGGGCATCCGGAGGGGTGACAAACATCGCTACAAAGAAGCAGCCCACAATAATAAAGCGCCGTTTCTCTACCAGAGTCTGTGTCGAAACTGCGCCAATCAAGATCAGAACCAGGGTAATAATAGGAATTTCAAAGGTAAAACCAAAGACCAGAAACAGCTTTAAACAGAAGCTGAGATAACTGTTGATGTCGGTCATCGGGGCCACAGTTTCCGGCGAAACACTGATAAAAAAATGCAGAATCGAGGGCAATGCCACAAAGTAGGCAAAACTGATACCGGTATAAAACAGCACGATACTGCCGATCAAAAGTGGCAAGGCCAAGCTCTTTTCTTTGGCATAGAGCGCAGGCTTAATAAAGGTCCAAAGCTGATACAGGATGAACGGCATCGCGATCATCAGCGCGACAAAGAAGTTCAGTTTAAAAGGTGCCATGAAGGTTGCAGTGACATCTGTGGCAATCATGGTTGAGCTGGCAGGTAGCTGTGCCCGTAAGGGTTCAGACAACCACTGGTAAGTCTGATTGGCAAAGGGCAATAAGCAGAAAAACAGGCCAATCAGGACAGCAACCACTTTAAACAGATGCTTTCTTAAGATGATCAAATGCTGGGTAATCGGCATCTGTTCGAGGTTCAGTGCTGCAGCATCATTGGAGGCTGGTGTGGTCGGCAAGGATGTCATACGGCCACCTTCATTTCTGTATAGCGTTGTTCGGAAATCACGGTTTGAATTGCTGTAGGCTTGGGTAAATACACGGGTGATACAGGCTGTATCACCGGCTGATAGCTGAGCAAGGGCTGGACAGCTTGCGATTTTATTTTTACTTCATCGCTTACAATCGGCTGCTGCAAATTAGCCACTTGTGCCTGCATCTTGGCCTCCAGTTCCTGAATCCGCTGCATTTCAGCCTGCATCTGTTCACGTAGCTCAGACAGGCGCAATTCACGATCAAGATCATTCTGAACATTGCTCACCATACGCTTGATCTTGCCGTACCATGTTCCGACAAAACGTACTGCTTCCGGAAGCTTATCTGGCCCAAGAACCAAAAGCGAAATAATCCCGAAAATCAGCAGCTCGGTCATTCCAATATTGAGCATAGCGAACTCTTAACTTTTAACCGAATGTTCAGGAGTTTTGACCTGAGCATCAATGGTGCGTGGCTCTGCAAGCTGAGCTTGTTCTGCCTCTTCATCTTTGACTGATTTTTTAAAGTCTTTAATCGCGCCGCCGACGTCTTTACCCAGATTTTTAAGTTTTGATGTACCGAACAATAAAATCACCACAATTGCAAAAATCAGCACATGCCAAATTGATAATCCTGCCATTATTTTATCCTCTATATTTCATGCACCTATCTCAGCAGGCTTGTATGACAGCGCGGTGACGCTTTGATGACAGTTTGCCGAAACAGTAGCAGGGTATGAATCACTCAGATCAAAAATTCTATCATTTGAGAAAAACTAAGCTGTGCTAGCATACAGCTTGATATGGAAATCTCAGCAGTATTGTCATGGCCTTAATTCTTCCCCTCCTGTCTTTTCTGATCGGTTATTGGGGGGTGCAATATTTAAAACCAGTTCGACCTCTCTTGGCGTCTTTATTGGCCCGAGTACTGATTCCAGTACTGATTATCTACAACATGGTGTTTTACCAAGAGGGCAGTTTGTGGCTGATTGCCTTCAGCTTTTTCTGTTCCTGTCTGTTCTTTGCCCTATTTTATTTCACCTTGAAAAATAAACTACGTGCCTTATGCCTGAGTTATTTAAATGGGGCATGGCTGGGGATTCCTTTTGCACTGGCAGTTTTTGGCCCGCAAGCGACCAGTACCGTGGTGGCGCTGTACATCGGTGGTTCCTTGTTTGGCAATGTCTGTGCGGTGATGGCAGTCAGTGAAGCCAGACAAGATAGTGGCTATATTTTAAAAAATGTCCTGCTCTCACCGCCAGTGGTGGCATTGTCAGTAGCAGCACTATTATCATTTTGGGATTTGAGTCACTGGCAGCAAGTCGCTTGGGTGGAGATGCTGTATCAAGCCAATAAAGTGCTGGTCACTTTTAGTGGCATGTGTGTGCTGGGGATGTGGCTAAGTAATGTGCGGATCAGCCGCTTCGATTTAATGTATAGTCTGCAACTGATTTTTTATAGAGGACTGTTTGCGGTTTTGCTGTGTGTTGTCGCCTATTATTATTTACCTATTCCGCAGCAGACGCTGACTTATGCTGTAATGCTGATGTTCTTTTTATTGCCTCCTGCAGCCAATATTGTAGCGCTGGAAACCCATTATCAGGGAACGGGCCATTCCGCCAAATATATTGCTTCGGGAACTTTGGCCAGTGCGATCTTGATTGCTCTATATGGGGTAATCATGCATGCGTTGATGCCAGGATTATAAAAACATAAAAAGGTCCTCTTGCCCTTAGGGCGAGAGTTAGAGAGGATGTAAAAGCTTTAGAAGAATGATTTTCCCTCTTCTTTTAGGAGATGAGAAACGCTGTTTCGCAAGGGGAGAGGTGTATTTTAAAAATCTCTCACCCCAGCCCTCTCCCAAAGGGAGAGGGCTGGGGTGAGAGGAGGAACTTACTTCTCCAAACTCTTCTTAAACAACTGCATCGCCTGTCCACGATGACTGATTTTATTTTTCTCTTCCTTACTCATTTCTGCACTGGAAATTCCGAGTTCCGGTAACCAGAACAACGGGTCATAGCCAAAACCATTTTCACCACGCGCAGCTTCCAGAATTTCCCCGTGCCAGATACCCTGAAAGACTTGCGGTAAGGGATCTTCGGCATGTTGAACCAGTGCCAGTACGCAAACAAACATGCCCTCAATCACTTCACCATCTTGGCGTAAGGGTTTGAGATCGGCCAGCAGTTTTTCATTATTGGCGGCATCGTTGCCATGCTCACCGGCATAACGAGCCGAGTAAATGCCGGGAGCACCTCCAAGAACAGGCACACAAATACCTGAATCATCTGCAATAGCAGGTTTTCCGGAAATTTTAGAAGCATGGCGAGCCTTAATAATGGCATTTTCGACAAAGCTTAGACCATCTTCGATCGCATCTTCGATATTCAACTTGCCCTGAGCCACGACTTCAACCGGCAGTTGTAACTCGGCAAACAGTTTTTCAAACTCGGCAATTTTACCTTTGTTATTACTCGCCAATACCAGTGTGCCTTGGGATAACCAGTCAGTTGCAGCCATGTCAAAAACTCATTATTAGATAAAGAATGGGCGCTATTTTAGCAATTGATGAAGAATTTGCGGCAATAAAAAAGCACCCGAAGGTGCTATTTATACCATTCAGCTTATTGTGCCTGAATCCATCTGTCGGCACGATCACGCGCCTGACGGATCTGCTCTTGGGTCAAATTCGCCGCCAAGGCAGTTTTTCTGCCTTCCGATAGCGTAATCACCTTATTATCGAGCATGCCATCACGGGTAGACAGTTCATACCATTGGTAAGCACCCATATAGTTTTTCTTTTTCTCTTCCATCATTGCCAGGTTAAAGCTGGCACGGTTATCGCCACGGCTGGCTGCTTTTTCAAAATACTGACGCGCCAGCGCTTCATCTTTTCTGGTACCAATGCCATCGGCTAGCATACGGCCGACATTTAGCTGAGCAACTGCCAGACCTTGATCGGCTGCTGCTTTATACCAAGCAAAGGCCTGACGTTCATCTTTCTGTATATCTTTACCATACTGGTATTTGGTGGCCAGATAAAACTGTGCACCGGCCTGACCGGCTTTCGCCGCTTTGGTCAGACTATTGATATCCATAATGGAATACTGAGCCGCTTGACTGGCAACAGAAGGACTCGGTGCAACATAATCTGCATGGGCTTGCATGCCAAAAAGTCCAGCCAGTAGCGTCGTACTTAATAATAATTTTTTCATAGCGCGCTCACTCGATAAATTGCGACTTCACCAAATAGATTAGGGAGATGCTTGCTCAGCAAACTATCTTCTTGATTCCCGTTCACAGCGAGTCGATTAATAATTTTGATGTTATTTTCCGCACAAAGTGCTTCAAAATCACGAAATGTACATAAGTGGATATTCGGGGTGTTATACCACATATACGGCAAGGCTTCAGAAACCGGCATTCTCCCTTTGATTGCCAAGAAAGAACGGGTCTTCCAGTGGGCAAAGTTTGGGAAGGTAATAATAGCCTGTTTCCCCACACGCACCATATCACGTAATAATACGTCAGGCGCATCTACAGCTTGCAAAGCTTGTGCCATGACCACGTTGTCAAAAGACTGGTCAGCAAAGCGGCTTAAGCCGAGGTTTAAGTCTTGCTGGATGATATTTAACCCGCGACTGACTGCAATTGCAATCTTTTCCTGATCAATTTCTAATCCGTATGCACGAATATCGTGCTTTTTACTCATTTGTGCCAGCAGTTCACCATCGCCACAACCGAGATCAAGTACGCTAGAACCGGGCTTAATCCACTTTTCAGCGAGTTGTTGATCGATACGCATTATACGGCCTCCTTTGGTGTTGCTTTCAGGTGTTCTTCACCTCCCAGGAATGCACGCAAAGATTTTACATAGAGCGGAATCGGGAACAGGAAAGAGTCATGACCCTGTTCGGCATCAATATCCAGATAGCTGACAGGTTTATGGTTGCTAATTAAGGCGTCCACGATTTCTTGCGAGCGGGCAGGGGTAAAACGCCAGTCAGTGGTAAATGACACCACCAAGAATTTACACTGAGTATTGGCCATGGCTTTTTTGAGCGACTGTTCATATTCACGCGACGGATCAAAGTAATCCAGCGCCTTGGTCATGATCAGATAGGTATTGGCATCGAAGTTACGGCTGAACTGCTCACCCTGATAACGCAGATAGCTTTCGACCTGGAATTCGACATCGAAACCATACATAAATTTGCCTGATTTCAAATCGCGGCCAAATTTCTGTTTCATGGCTTCTTCGGACAGGTAAGTAATATGACCGACCATACGCGCCAGAATCAGACCACGTTTTGGATAGCTGTCATTTTCCAGATAACGACCATTATGGAAATCCGGGTCTGACAAAATCGACTGACGTGCCACTTCGTTAAAAGCAATATTCTGTGCAGAAAGCTTTGGAGCGCTGGCAATGATCACGCATTTTCTTAAACGGTTTGGATAATCCACTGACCATTGCAATGCCTGCATGCCACCCAGTGAACCGCCAATGATGGCATCCCAGGTATCAATTCCTAAACGATCAGAAAGCAAGGCTTGGGTTTTGACCCAATCGCGGACCGTAACCAAGGGGAAATCAGGGCCATAAGGACGGTTGTCATTTTCAGGGTTTGGCGAGATCGGGCCGGTAGAACCGCTACAGCCACCAATATTATTCAGTGAAACCACAAAGAATTTTGACGTATCAATGGCTTTACCGGGACCAATACATGAATCCCACCAGCCGGCTTTTTTATCATCTTCATGATGATAGCCAGCAGCATGGTGATGACCGGAAAGGGCATGACAAATCAGAATGGCATTGGACTTATCGGCATTGAGTTCGCCATAAGTTTCAACCATCAGTTCAAAACGTGGGAGGATGCGACCGCATTCAAGCTCTAACGGCTCTTCAAATTGGAACTTTTGTGGGACAATAATGCCCACTGAGTCAGCTGGAAAAGACACGGGGAGGATTCGCCTTAAATCTTTAGTATGAATAATAAAAGGATACCATTTGCCGGTATCCTTCTAAAGTCATTTTAGTGCTATGAATTATCGCAAATTCTAATACCGCCGTTTAGACCGCAGCAGCAATCACCTGATCAGTGCTTAAAACACCCTGATCAATCAGACGGTTGGTCGAGGCAATAATTGCTTCGATAGAAGAGGTCACGATGTTGTCATGTACCCCGGCACCAAAGGCAGATTTACCAGTACCTTTCACTTGAAGTTCGATCAAGGCCAAGGCTTTGGCATGAGCACCTGAACTGATGCTGCGCTCTTCATAGTTCACCACGTCAATCGGCAAATGAAGTGCATCCAAAATCGCAGAAATTGGACCATTGCCTTCACCGCGAACACGACGTGACTGGCCATCAATTTCAAGATCAAGCTCAATCACCTGATTGCCATTATCATCTGACAATTTGTAGTTTTTCGCAGAATAGTGAACGTTTTTAGCATCCACATAAGTTTCTTTGAATAACTTCCAGATTTCAGTCGCACTGATTTCAGTGCCTTGCTCATCGGTACGTTTTTGTACGATCTGAGAGAATTCAATCTGTAAACGACGCGGCAAGATCACGTTATAGTTCGATTCTAACAAGTAAGCAATACCACCTTTACCTGACTGTGAATTGACACGGATCACGGCGTCATAGTCACGGCCCAAATCTTTCGGGTCGATTGGCAAGTACGGCATATCCCAAATTTCTTCGTTTTTCTGGAACTCGAAACCTTTTTTGATGGCATCCTGATGCGAACCCGAGAATGCAGTAAACACCAAATCACCGGCATATGGATGACGCGGGTGCACAGGTAAACCGGTACATTCTTCCACAGTCGCAATGATTTCATTGATGTTGGAGAAATCTAAATTCGGTGCCACGCCTTGGGTATACATGTTCAAGGCAATCGCAGCCACGTCGACGTTACCGGTGCGCTCGCCATTACCAAACACACAGCCTTCAACCCGGTCAGCACCAGCCATAATTGCCAATTCAGAAGCGGCAATGCCACAACCACGGTCATTGTGACAGTGAACTGAAATGATCACGCCGTCACGACGCTGGATGTTGCGGTGCATCCATTCGATTTGATCGGCATAGATGTGTGGGCCTGAAACTTCTACGGTTGCAGGCAAGTTCAAGATCACTTTATTGGTCGGTGATGCTTCCCAGATTTCAGTGACGGCATCGCAGACATCTTTTGCAACTTCTAATTCGGTTGCAGTAAAACATTCCGGGCTGTACTGAAATACGAATTCAGTTTCCGGTTGTTTTGCGGCGTATTCTTTTACTTTCTGTGCAGCATTAATGGCTAACTGTTTTGCACCTTCAACATCAACATTCAAGACTTTGTTGCGGAATGTCGGCGAGTTGGAATTATAGATATGTACAATGGCACGTTTTGCGCCTTGTAAAGATTCAAAGGTACGTTGAATTAAATGATCACGTGCCTGAACCAATACCTCGATATAAACGTCATCCGGAATATGACCTTCTTCAATCAATTTACGGGTAAAGTCAAAGTCAATTTGTGATGCTGACGGGAAGCCGATTTCAATATGCTTGAAACCGATTTTCACCAACATCTGGAACATCTTGAATTTCTGCTCCATGTTCATTGGCTCAAAGATCGCTTGGTTACCGTCACGCAGGTCGGTACTCATCCAGATTGGCGCTTTGTTGATTTCATTGTTCGGCCATTGACGGTCTGGTAAATCCACACGTTGATACATGCGACGGTATTTTTTACTTGGATCAGCCAACATCATGAGAGAGCTCCTTATGCTAACTTGGGTACCGTAATCTTGGTTAAAGCGGTGCGTGGGTCAGCGGCATAGATTTTGTCTATTCATTGGGTTTTAGTGACAGTCTGGTTCAAACCTGAAATATGGTCTAAATATTGGTGGTTTAGCTTCACCAAATGTACTAAATGCCTTACTTATAATTTAAAGTTTAATCCACTTATCCCGAAAAGTTTTTGCTATTTTTATGGATTTTAGTCGTATGGTAATAAAGATTTTCTTATAAAGTTTAAGTGGTGAAAAATATTTTCACTTATTTTAAATATCGTATTTTATATTTTCTCGATTTGGATATAATTCGTTATTTATTACGTTCAATAGTGCCATAAAGCAATATATTTTGATAAACAATAGATCCAGTTGTTCTTAAAGATCATTGAAGACAGAGCCTCTTTTAAAGTTCAGCCCATTTACGCATTAAATTATGATACAGATTGGTCAGTTTCATCACTTCTGCATGCTGATCACCCAGCTGCATTCTCAGGTTTTGAATACTCTGATCCAGATTAAACAGCATATGCCGTTCTGCATCATCCCGGATCATGCTTTGTACCCAAAAAAATGAAGCAATTCGGCAACCGGAAGTGATTGGCGTGACTTCATGTAGGCTGGTCGACGGATACAGAATCATATCGCCGGCAGGCAATTTTACTTCGTGATAACCGTAAGTGTCTTCGACCACCAGTTCACCACCGACATATTCTTCCGGCTCACTCAAGAAAACCGTACAGGATAAATCCGTTCTGAGACGTTCATTGCTGCCGCGAATACGACGAATCGAATTGTCGACATGAAAGCCGAAAGATTCATTATTTTCATAGCGGTTAAACAGGGGAGGAATAATATCCAGTGGAATCGCCGCTGATAAAAATAAAGCATGCTGTCCCAGAGACTCAAGAATGATTGTGCTTAAATGCTGGGTCAGGGAATGATCTTCAGGCAGTTGCTGATTCTGTTTCACCGTTGCAGAGAGTGTACCCGCGGTAACTTTGCCGTTGACCCACTCAATCTTATTCATCTCCTCACGGAAATATTGCACCTGTTCTTTGCTCAGTACATTTGGAATATGATGCAGCACGAGAAACCCCTGAATAATCGTATTTTAAAAATAACATAGCCCCCATCAGGAGGCTATGCGGTTGCATTGAATTAATATTTAAAGTTGACTGCTAACACTGCACTACGACCTTCTGCTTCGGTCGCATAGTGAGATGAATAGGCTTTTGTGAAGTAACGTTCATCAGACAGGTTATTGACGTTTAATTGCAAATCAACATTTTCATTCACGTTATAACGTGCCATGGCATCATAGCGAACATAGCCCGGAACATATTTTGTATTCGCAGCATCGCCATAGACTTTATCCATTGCCACAGCACCCGCACCTAAAGTTAAAGCTGGAGTTATTGCATAAGTCGTCCACAGGGTTGCGCTGTTTTTCGCGACGTTTTGAACCTGATTGCCATTAGTTGGGCTTGGAACATATACTGCTGGTGCTCCTGATGCCGCAGTATTAACAAAACCAGCATCAACAATTTCGCTGTCTAGATAAGTATAGCCAGCTGAAACTGCCCATTTATCAGTAATATTGCCATTTGCACCAAGTTCAATACCATCTACGCGAGTTTCACCAATATTACGAGTAAATCCATCTGTATCAAGAGCACGGGTATTCTCTTTTTCAGTTCTAAAAATAGCAGCAGTTAAATTTAACTTATCATTGAGTACATTCCATTTTGTACCAATTTCATATGTTTTAACTTCTTCTGGTTTTAGATTATTGATCGCTTTGGCCTGTTCTTCAGATGTATTTCTGCCCGGAACGCTAATACCTTCAGAGCCGTCACCAGCGTCCACGCCTACAGGGTTGGCAGAAGTGGCATAACTTGCATAAATCGCGCTGCTTTCAGTAGGTTTAAATGTTAAACCCGCTTGGTAATTAAAAAAGTCATTACTTGAAGTATATGCTGTTCCTGCTTTAATCGTTCCGGAATCTTTATTGTATTTCATATCCGTTTCGAACTTATCCCAGCGAACACCTAGGTCTACCAGCCATTGTGGGGTAATTTCTAGATTGTTCAAAGCATAGATAGATTGTGTTTTAGATGTGATATTAGTGACATTAGGATTTGGGGTAACAGTTCCTAACCAAGCATCATAAGAATTAGGATTGTTCAGATCGGTACACCAACCATTTGAATTGACTAACGAGCAGGCATTATTTGCATTGTTGTTATTGGAACTACCGCCAATTTTAGATGTATTCGGATCAGTGACTATATTCGATCCACGATCTGAATCTTGTTTAGAATATTCGGCACCAACATTGAACTTGTGCGTTAGCACCCCAGTATTGAACTTTCCTGTTAAAGCGAGTTGATCTGTAAAGCTGTCTGTACTGGTTAAATTGGTATTGAGGCGGCGCCAAATTTCATTATTTAAAATATTACCTTGGCTATCATCTGGTTGTGTCCACAAATAATTATTCTCAGACTTATTGTATACAGCGGTATTGCTAAGAGTAAGATCTTCATTTAGATCGTGTTCTAGTTTAATAGTACCAGATTGATTTTCTTGTTTTTGGAAGTCACGATTAAGCCATCCGTAGTAAATACCTTGTTTTACATCGACAGGTTTACCTACGGTTGCTTTTTTTACCGCATCATATTGATAAGGAACACCAGAATCAGGCGTATCATCAGACTTTAAGTAGTAATAGCTCAAAGTCGCGCGAGTAGGGGTGTCTAAGCCGAAACTAATGCTTGGCGCAATACCGGCACGTTTATATTCGGCACCATCTTTCTGACCAGCTTTTTCATTATGATGACCCATTACCGCAACACGTGCTGCGATACCATTTCCGAAATCTTTATTGCCATCTAAAGTAATACGTTGATAGTTATCTGTGCCGCCAGCGACTGAGCCTTCTAAAAAGTCACCTTTCTTCGCAACTTTAGAAATCATGTTGATGCTACCACCGGTCGCTCCTGCGCCGCCCATGGCAGACGCAGAACCTTTAGTCACTTCGACCTGTTCGACAGCAAACATTTCACGGTTTTGTGAAGTGGCATTACGAACGCCGTCTACATACATGGAGCTTTCAGAGTTATAACCACGAATAAATGGACGGTCACCGTTTGGGTTACCACCTTCACCTGCGCCCAAGGTAATCCCCGGAACTGTACGTAGTGCATCAGCTAAAGTCGTCACTTGTGTATCTGCAATCAGCTGTTTTGAAATCACTGAAACTGATTTGGGTGTGTCGAGTAAAGGAGCAACAAATTTGCTATTCGCAGATTGATCTACTTTTAAGCCAGGTGCTTGTTCAGCTTTGACTTCCTGATGGATAGTGTCGAGTCGAACAACATTGTCTTCAGCAATTGCATGTGTTCCCACAATAGACAAAGAGGAAATAATCGCAGAAGAAACGATCTTTTTACGTGTTTTAATAAAGGTCATGCGAAACCTGTTAATTATGTGATTAAACTGTATGCGAATAATAATGATTCTTGTTTTTCTTTATATCTTTGTATGATGGGAATTCATGATCTTTAAGAAAATATTAAATGAGATTTTAAATGTAATAATGTAACAATTTAATTTAAATCCATGTTTTTAATAAATATTGACAAAGCAGTCTGATTATTAAATTCTTATTGAGAATAATGATGTTTATAGAAGGGTAGATAGAGGCAGTATTTTGGGAAAGTATGGGTCTAACCATAAGAAAAAACCCTGCCGGGGCAGGGGGTTTTAAGAAATGTATTTCTTAGAATTTAAAAGTAGTGCTTAACTGAACGCGACGACCTTCTTGGGTATTGCTATACTTATTACGATACTTGCTACCACGACCAGTGAGTGTTGGTAGGTAAACATAATCAGTAAAGTCTTTATCAAATACGTTATACAGACCTACGCCTAAATCCCAGTTATTTGTAATGTTAAAGTTAGCCCCGATGTGGAATAGGCTATAACTTTTGTAATCACCTAAAGCATCTTGGATGATTTTATCATTACCGCTTAAATTACTTTTTCCTAAGAAACGACTTTTCTCAGAACGATATTCACCACGTGCCCATAAATTAGTATTGTCTGCTACTTGCCAATTTGCACTTGCATTCACTATATGTTCAGGTGTGTCATTAAGTTGTAAGCCTTTATCTTCACCTTTGGTAATTTCAGACTGAGTCCATGTATAGTTTGCTGCTAGTTTGACTGCATCAGTGACTTGCCACTGAGAACCTAATTCTAAGCCATAAAGTTCAACTTCTTCGGCATTGACATTGCGGCTAACTTCCCAACTATCATCCGGTTGAATTGCCCAAGGTGTACCACGATCACTTAAGTATGCGTTACATTCTGCATTAGAAAGTAAAGGTGCATCACTGGTCGATGTACCACATCTAAATTCACCTGCTCCACTAACAATTTTGTCATCAATAGTACTGTAGAAGCCTGTTAAATTGGCTTTAAATCCATTAAGGGCATCAAAGTAGAAACCAAGCTCCAGATTTTGACTGGTTTCAGGTTTTAAATTTGGGTTACCAAAACTTGGAGTGGCACCTTGACCACTGACATTATAAATGCCATCAACAAGCTGTTCTAAACGAGGAGCTTTATAGCCTTCTGCATATCCGCCTTTAACAGTCCACTGATCATTGGCATTCCATACTAAATATGCACGAGGTGTAAAGAAGTCACCGAACGTACTATGATCATCGAAGCGAGCACCTAAAGTTAGGGCTAAAGATGGCATGAATTGCCATGTATCTTCAACGAACAAACCTAATTGATCAAAAGAAACATCTTTATTGGTTCTTAGACCGTCGGTAATGGTTGCATCCCACCATTGACCACCAAAAACTAAATTATGGTTTTCGAAATATTGAGTAGAGAATTTAGTATCAAATACAACATCTTCACTTTCTAGGAGACGTGGAACATATTGTTCTGTGAGTTCTTCACCAACTAATGGAAGCATGCGTGCAGGTAATAAACGGCCTACAGTTTCTGTTTTATTTTGAGTAAGATTTGAATCTAATTGACCTAAATCAGTTTTCCACTCATGAATAAGTGCCCATTTCTCACGATTATATTCTTGAGCAGAGTCATAACCACCAGCAGCTCCTAAAGTACCTAACTGACTTTTACTGTTGTCATACCATTGATCTGTTTGTTCATATTCCAATGAGATTGCATGATCATCATTTGGAGTATAAGTCAGGCGGGTTCCAATCGTTTCTAAATCTGATTTAGTCGGGTTATTTCCTTGAGTAAGCTCGGCTGTATCTTCTTCATTCGTAAGATGAGATTGATCACGTTCTGCTTTACGTGCACGTAATTGAATACCTAATTTATCTTGAATCAATGGGCCGGAAATAAAAGCATCAGCTGAGCGCTGGTTACCAAACTCGGAATGGTTTGGAAGGATCGTGCCTTCTAAGGTAACTGCACCAGTCCATTCAGGTGAAACTTTTTTGGTAATAATGTTCACTACACCCCCCATAGCATCTGAGCCATACAGGGTAGAAGCAGGGCCTTTAATGACTTCAATACGTTCAATTGCAGAAATTGGTGGAATAAAACTATTATTTGATTCTCCAAAACCATTTGGAGTAATGCTGCCCACAGTATTTTGGCGACGACCATCAACAAGAATTAAAGTATATTCGGAGTCCATGCCACGCATACGAATATTTAAGCCACCAGTCTTGCCTGCTGAAGGAGAAATATCTACACCTTCAATATCAACTAAGGCATCTGCAATCGAGTTAATGCGTTTATTTTTCAAGTCTTCAGCAGTAATGACATTAATGGTAGCAGGGGCATCCGTAATCTTTTGTTCATAACCCGCTGCTGAAACCACAATCGTAGACATTTGATGTGTTGTTGTAGGAGTCGCTGTCTCGTTCACAGTCTCTGCGAAAGCAGATGTTGCTGTAACTCCAAGAATTGCCAATGTAAGTGGACGAAGACTAAAACTATGCATGACCAGATTCCCGAACCGAAGAATAAATTAGTATTGTTGCTCAAATAAGAAACTGGATATTAATGATAGTGTTTATCATTTGCAATAAAAATATACATTTTCTCCATTTAAATTGGGTTGACTGGGCATCTGGAAAGGTGGCAATTCAACTAAAAAAAGGGCTTAAAAACTGGAACTCGCGCGTATTTTTTGTATATCCTTAAATGTTGTCATATAATGTGGCACATTTTTATAAACCTGTTATAACCTAATATATAGAGGAAGCCATGCAAGTAACTTCTGAAGCGGTTTCGGGCGTTGCCCGTCGTTTAAATGTTTCTGTACCGACGAGCCGTATTAATGAGCAATTTGAAGCTCGTTTAAAACGCACTGCTAAAACTGCGAAGATCAACGGCTTCCGTCCAGGTAAAGTGCCTGTAAACGTAGTTCGTCGTGAATACGGCGCGGGTATCTACCAAGAAGTGGTAAACGATATTATTCGTGACACGGTATTCGAAGCGATCCAGCAAGAAAAAATCAATGCTGTGGGCATGCCAAACATCGAAAAAACTGAAATGAAAGACGACGCGCTGGTATATACAGCGACTGTTGAAGTTTATCCAGAAATCGAAGTGAAATTCGACGGCTTGGAAGTTGAGCGTAAAGCAGCTGAAGTAAATGACAAAGATGTTGAGAAGATGATTGAAAATCTTCAAAAACAACGTGCTGCTTGGGCTGAAACAAAAGGCATGGCTAAAAAAGACATGCAAGTAACTTTTGATTTCGAAGGTTCAATCGACGGCGAAAAATTTGAAGGCGGTTCTGCAGAAGACTTCAAACTAGTACTTGGTTCTGGTCGTATGATCCCTGGCTTCGAAGACGGTATCGTTGGTATGAAGAAAGGCGAAGAGAAAGTGATTGATGTAACTTTCCCTGAAGACTACCAAGCTGAAAACCTTGCTGGTAAACAAGCTCAATTCAAAATCACTGTGAAGCTTGTTGAAAAACAAAAACTTCCAGAAATCGATGCTGAATTCCTGAAAATCTTCGGTGTATCTGAAGAAGAAGGCGTTGAGAAGTTAAAAGCTGACGTTCGTAAAAACATGGAACGTGAAGTGAAGAATGGCCTTCGCAACCAGGTTAAAGGCGCGACTTTCGATGCATTAGTTGCTGCAAACGAAGTTGAACTTCCAGCTACTATGCTTGCTCAAGAAATTGACCGTCAACGTCAACAAATGATCCAGCAGTTCACACAGCAGTTTGGTGCTCAAGGTGCGAAAGCATTTGATTCAAGCATGCTTCCAGACGAATTGTTCAAAGAACAAGCTGAAAAATCTGTAAAACTTGGCGTACTTGTAAGCCGTGTTTTAGCTGATGCGAAAATTGAAGTAGATGCTGCACGCGTTGAAGCGTACATCGAAGACATGGCTTCTTCTTATGAAGATCCAAACGAAGTAATTGAATACTTCAAAAACGATGCGCAACAACGTGCCCAAATCGAAGCAGTTGTACTAGAAGACCAAGTTGTTGATTACATTTTGGCTTCTGCTAAAGTAACTGATGCGACTGTAAGCTATGAAGACTTATTGAAAGAGCAGCAAGCTCGTCAACAAGGCTAATTTAGCTTTCGATAAAAAAGGCGCTTAATGCGCCTTTTTTTCATATTGATGCCTGAAAAAAGCATTTCTGTTTTTCACAAAACTAATGCAAAAAATATAATGGATTTGTTGGCGAATTTTTTGCAATTTCAGTGATTATCCCTCATATTGTGATTATGGGTTAGGTCACAAAAAATTTAGGAATAAATAAACGTATGTATGTTCCAACGATTGAAAACGCTTTAGTGCCAATGGTGGTAGAACAATCCTCTCGTGGTGAGCGTTCTTTTGATATTTATTCACGCCTTTTGCGTGAACGTGTAATTTTTATGACGGGCGAAGTTGAAGACAACATGGCGAACCTGATCGTTGCGCAAATGTTGTTTTTAGAGGCGGAAAATCCAGATAAAGATATTCATCTATATATCAATTCACCAGGCGGTTCGGTAACTGCGGGTATGGCGATTTATGACACCATGCAGTTTATCAAACCTGATGTCGTAACGTACTGCATGGGTCAGGCAGCATCAATGGGTGCGTTCCTGCTGAATGCCGGTACCAAAGGCAAGCGTTATTGCCTTGAAAATGCCCGTGTCATGATTCACCAGCCATTGGGTGGTTTCCGTGGTCAGGCTTCAGATATTGAAATTCATGCACGTGAAATCCTGTTTATTAAAGAACGTTTAAACCGTTTAATGGCTGAACACAGCGGTCAGGATTACGAGAAAGTTGCACGTGATACAGACCGTGACAACTTTATGACTGCTCAGCAAGCGAAAGAATACGGTCTTGTGGACGAAGTTTTAACTAAACGTCCATAAGTTTTAAAGATTGAGATAGTGGAGTAAATATGTCCGAACATCCTCAAGGACAAAAGCATTGTTCATTTTGCGGTAAAACGCAGTCTGAAGTCGGGAAGCTGATTGCAGGCGAGGACGCATACATTTGTAACGAATGTGTGGACGTATGCTTAGATTTGGTTCAAACCAGTCAGCAGGTGGAAACCAATGACTGGGCCAATCGACCTTTGCCGAAACCGCATGAAATTCGTGCGGCCTTGGATCAATATGTGATTGGTCAGGACGTCGCGAAAAAAACCTTGTCAGTTGCGGTTTATAACCATTACAAGCGCTTGAAAGTGCAAAATAATGGCAAGAAAGCTGATGATTCAGTCGAGCTTTCAAAAAGTAATATTATGTTGGTTGGTCCGACAGGATCGGGCAAAACCTTGCTTGCACAAACGCTGGCACGTCTTCTTGATGTTCCATTTGCCATGGCAGATGCAACGACACTGACCGAAGCCGGTTATGTGGGTGAAGATGTAGAAAACATCGTACAGAAGCTACTGCAAAAAGCCGATTACGATGTCGAAAAAGCGCAAAAGGGCATTATCTATATCGACGAGATCGACAAGATTACCCGCAAGTCTGAAAACCCATCCATCACGCGTGATGTATCGGGTGAAGGTGTTCAGCAAGCATTATTGAAAATGATTGAAGGTACGGTTGCATCAATTCCGCCACAAGGTGGACGTAAGCATCCGCAGCAAGAATTCATTCAGATTGATACCTCGAACATCCTGTTTATCTGTGGTGGTGCATTCTCAGGACTTGAGAAAATTGTACAGCAACGTCAGGAAAAAGGTGGCATCGGCTTTACTGCAGAAGTGCGTAAAAAAGATGAAACCAAGAAGCTGTCTGACTTGTTCCGTCAAGTTGAAGCAACTGACCTGGTAAAATTTGGTTTGATTCCAGAATTTATTGGTCGTTTGCCAGTAATTGCCACTTTGGACGAGTTGGATGAAGAAGCATTGATGCAGATTCTGACCGAGCCGAAGAACGCTTTGACCCGTCAGTATCAACATCTGTTTGATATGGAAAATGTGGATCTGGTTTTTGAAGAATCGGCATTACGCGCAGTGGCTAAGAAAGCAGTTGAGCGTAATACAGGCGCGCGTGGTTTACGTTCGATCCTAGAAAATTCATTGCTGGAAACCATGTATGACTTACCAAGCCGTAGCGATGTCGGCACTGTCGTCATCAATGAAGCTGTGATTAAAGGTGAAGCAGAGCCGGAATACCGTGCCGAGCGTCAGCCACATGATCAGCAAGAGACAGCAACAAAAATAGATTTAAAGGTCGTAAATAGCAAATCTGCTTAATTGCTATTCGTCCGAAACGTGCGAAAACTCCGTGTTTTTGCACGTTTTTTATTTCCAAAAATAAAACTCGGTGTTAATCTGGTTCACTAGGCGTGGATGCCTAAAACTTATAAAAAACAAATCGCAAAGCACTTGCATACAAAAGAATAAAGACGCAGTGAGGGATAAGCATGCGTGGAGTCGCAATTGTACTCATCAGCAGTTTGGCATTGCTGGGGTGTCATGGTAAGAAAGCCGTCGTTGAGCCTACACAGCCACTCAGCACTTTAAAAAATATCGATCTTGAAAAAAAACCGGGCTTTGTCGAGCAGCATCGTATTGGTATGTTCACCATTGGCGGTTGGGTCAATCAAAAGCAAGGCAACCAGTTTCAGACGGTGAAACCGCAGCATGATGAAGCCGCTATCGTCTATTTATACCGACCAGATTCCAGATGGAACCGTCAGGAAATGGTTGCTGCCAGCCTGTTTATTAATCAAGAGCATATTCCAAGCTTATTGCATAATCATTATTACTGGATTGAAGTACCTGCAGGGACGTATCGTTTGAGTACCAGTCGACCGCTAGGCGCGCTACATTTCCAGAAGCCTAAATATCTGGATTTTACTGTCGAAGCGGGACAGTCTTATTTTATTAAATATGATGAAGAAAATATCAGTACACGCCGGAGTGTTTCCGGGCCGCTCATGCTAATGCCGGAAAAAGTTGGCCTGAATGAAATTGCTTTTACTCAGCTAAAATCAGACAGTTTTAACTTCGTGGCACAAGATCAGGAAACAGGCCAGATGCGTAAAAAAGCCCAAAAAATTGAACCGACTGCTTATGACCCATCATTAGATGTACAGTTGAAAGCACCTTTTAAACTTTGGGATCCGCGGACTTGGTAATTTGGACATTTCTTTGAGCACACATCATAAAAAAGCACCCATTCAGGGTGCTTTTTTATACAGTTTTAATTAGCCCGCAGCAGCGTCAACTACTGGAATCTTACCAATTTTTGCTTGCCAGATTTTTGGTGCAGTTGCGTGAATAGAAGTACCATTCACATCAACCGCTACAGATACCGGCATATCTTTTACCACAAACTTGTAAATTGCTTCCATACCCAGGTCAGCAAAGGCAACCACTTCAGCTTCGCGAATAGCTTTAGACACGAGGTAAGCAGCACCACCGACAGCCATCAGGTAAGTTGCCTGGTTGTCTTTAATGGCTTCAACGGCAGCAGGACCACGGTCTGCTTTACCGATCATGCCGAACATGCCAGTTGCTTCAAGAACTTGACGCGTAAATTTATCCATACGCGTAGCCGTTGTTGGGCCAGCAGGGCCTACAACTTCGTCGCCGACTGGATCAACAGGGCCAACGTAGTAGATAAACTTGCCTTTCAGATCAACAGGAAGTTCTTCACCGTTGTTCAGCATGTCGACCATACGTTTGTGTGCAGCATCACGACCTGTATAGATTGTACCGTTAAGAAGAAGTGTATCGCCTGGTTTCCAGCTATTCATTTCTTCTTGGGTAATCGTGTCAAGGTCAACACGTTTAGAAGATGAAGAATCCCAAGTCACAGCAGGGTAGTCTTCAAGTTTAGGTGCTTGAATATGTGCAACACCTGTACCATCTAACTGGAAGTGTGCATGACGAGTCGCAGCACAGTTCGGGATCATACCAACTGGTTTACCTGCAGCATGACATGGATAATCTTTGATTTTAATATCAAGTACAGTGGTTAAACCGCCAAGACCTTGTGCACCAATACCCAAAGCATTTACTTTTTCGAAGATTTCGATACGAAGCTCTTCCATTTTGCTTTGTGGACCACGACGAAGCAATTCGTCCATGTTGATCTCTTCCATCAATGCTTCTTTGGCAAGCATCATGGCTTTTTCAGCAGTACCACCGATCCCGATTCCCAGCATACCTGGTGGACACCAGCCTGCACCCATGGTTGGAACAGTTTTCAGTACCCAATCCACGATTGAATCAGATGGGTTTAACATTGCTAGTTTAGATTTGTTTTCTGAACCGCCACCTTTGGCTGCCACAGTGATATCTACTTTATTACCAGGCACAAGCTTGTGGTAAATCACGGCAGGAGTGTTGTCTTTGGTGTTCTTACGACCAAATGCAGGATCAGCCAGAACTGATGCGCGAAGCACGTTCGAGTTTTCTAAATAACCCTGACGTACGCCTTCATTGATTGCATCATCCAGGCTCATGGTTAAATCGAATTTAACGTCCATGCCCACTTCAACAAATACGTTGACGATACCGGTATCTTGACAGATTGGGCGGTGGCCTTCTGCACACATGCGTGAGTTAATTAAGATTTGTGCGATCGCATCTTTAGCAGCTTTGTTCTCTTCACGATCATACGCACGGCTCATCGCTTGGATAAAGTCTTGTGGATGATAATAAGAAATGAACTGAAGCGCATCTTTAACTGATGTGATCAAGTCATCTTGCTTGATAATAGTTGTCATACAAATATCTCTTGAGCGGGCTGATAGCTAGCGGGCTAAATTATAAGACAAAAGAATCGGGTTGTGGGCATTTTGGGCGAGCATTGGCCGAAAGTTTATAGTTTAAGCAATCTGAGCAAGGACTTTAGCTATTCCATGGGTCAAATATGACAGCAAGTTGTCATATTCAATGTCATATTTCAGATAAAAAATACGCATAATTTTGCTTATTCCGTCTTAAGTGATTGAATTTTATTAATTGTTTTAAATCTAATAAAAAACCAGATTGTCATATAACTGTCATAAAACTTTTACATAATGCAGCTATCAACTAAAGGAGATCCTAACAATGGTTACAGGTATTTTGATGGCAGCTGGTTTTTGTGTATATATCGCTGCAACTTGGATGTACGGTCAGAAAGAAGATCAAGCCTAAGCTTTATCTTCTTTTTTATTTTAAGACCTCAAAGAATTAACCTATCTTCAAATCTTCAAATCTTCAAATCTTCAAATCTTTAAATCTTCAAATCCAGTTATAAAAATATTTGAAAACTCAAATTTAAAAAGTATCTCTCCTATAGCTTACTCAAGCCATGTTGACCATTTACATTTTTAACCCAGAAAAACTCAAAGCCTGAAAACCCTTACACATGCGGCATTTTTTATTGCTTAGACTGTTTCTCTCAACTTCTAGAAACAGGCAAGTAGAATGAACAATTTTAATGCAAGTGATATTAAAGAACATGCTTCAGTCATTGCTTCATGTGGTACTCAAGTCGGGAAGGTGGACCATTTAGAAGGTCAGGATTCAATTAAATTAACAAGAAGTGATGATGAAAATAATGAGCATCATCTGATTCCCTTGAGTTGGGTAAGTGAAATCAAAGACGATAGCGTCGTGCTCAATAAAACTGCGGAAGAGGTACGTAAAGAGTGGACTACCTTATAAGAAATTAAAGTCAGTGGACTGAAAAGCAGGGCTGCTTCAGCTTAATTTTTTATGTCACAGACTTTATGAGTAACCGTTGAAAATGCCAGTTCGAAAGACTGGCATTTTTATTGTTTATTAAAACGAGATAATGATCGCGTGCTGAATTTATTGAAGCTATGAGTGTTTTTTTATAAAAAAACCACCTGATTTTTCAATCAGATGGTTTGGAAAACTTAAATTTAAGAAGTATTAAGCTTCTTGCTGCTCGGCCTGAATCGCGGTTAAGGCAATGGTAAACACGATGTCATCGACCAAGGCACCACGCGACAGGTCATTGACCGGCTTATTCAAGCCTTGCAGCATTGGTCCAACACTGACTACATTGGCAGCACGTTGTACCGCTTTATAGGTCGTGTTACCGGTATTCAGATCCGGGAAAATAAATACATTGGCACGTCCAGCCACTTGTGAATTAGGTGCCTTTTGGCGCCCCACGCTTTCCACCGATGCTGCATCATATTGTAATGGCCCATCAATCAACAGGTCAGGACGACGTTCTTTGGCAATGCGTGTAGCTTCCGCGACTTTTTCCACATCAGCGCCAGTACCCGAAGTTCCTGTCGAATAGGAAATCATGGCAATGCGTGGATCTATACCAAAGGCTTTGGCAGAATCGGCGGACTGGATTGCAATTTCGGCCAGCTGTTCTGCATCAGGGTCCGGATTGATCGCACAGTCACCATACACATAGACTTCATCTGGCAACAGCATAAAGAATACGGAAGATACCAGAGAATAATCTGGAGCAGTCTTGATCAGCTGAAAAGCAGGACGTACCGTATTTGCTGTGGTATGTACTGCACCAGAAACCAGGCCATCGACTTGATCCAGTGCCAGCATCATGGTGCCAAGTACTACCGTATCTTGTAGTTGTTCACGGGCTTGCAGTTCATTGAGCTTGCCTTTACGCAGCTCGACCATCTTGTCGATATAGTTTTCACGCACCAAATCCGGGTCAAGAATTTCCAGATCTTCAGGCAATTCAATGCCGCGCGCTTTGGCTACTTCTAGCACAGCTTCAGGCTTCGCTAGCAAAATACATTGCGCAATGCCACGGGACTGACAAATGGCCGCAGCCTGTACGGTACGCGGTTCATCACCCTCTGGCAGTACAATACGTTTTTTCGCAGCAATCGATTTCTGTACCAGTTCATGACGGAAAGCGGAAGGTGACAGACGTGGCTTATAAGAACCATTCAACATTTGATTCAGCCATTCCGGATTGATATGGCTTGAAACAAAACGTGTCACCTGATCTGCACGTTCGGTATCATCCACTGGAATTTCATTGCTGAGATTTGCCAGTTTTTGTGCGGTTTCAAACGTGCTGAGTGGTGTATGTAAAATCGGTAAACCTTGCTTGATGGCAGCCTGGCAGAATTCCAGTACATGATCATTTGGCTGTTGATGTTCAGTCAGCACCAGACCGGCCAAAGGAATCCCATTACTGCTGGCCAGACTACTTGCCAGTAATACATCAATCCGGTCAGAGGCACTAATAATTAATTCGCCAGCTACAAACTTATGTAGTTCATGTTCAATATTGGCTGAAATCAGACTACTGTGTTGCACACGGCGCTGTTTGGCTTCGCCTTCATTAATCCAGTAAGCAGAAATATGGGCAGCCAGATCAGACATGCGTGGCACACTTAAGGTTTTACTGAAAGGCACCAAGCCAATCACTGGCAATTTTTCAGAACCAATATGCGGATGCGTCTGCTGAATAGCTGTAATAAATTCGGCGGTTTCAGCTTTAAGGCGTAAATCTGGATTCAGCGTGACAGGAATCTGCGCAGATTCTTCAGGCAGGCCTTTGGTGCGCATTAACATGATACCTGTCAGACGGGTAGAGCTAGCGCCACCAAAATTACGCAGCTGATGTTCAACTTTGTCTGCGGTTTGGCTTGGCTGCTGAATATTGGCATTGCTGACCACAATAACTTTGGCATCAAGAGCTTGTGCCAGTGAAGCATTCAAATCATCGGCAAAACTGTCCTGAGTATTTGGCAGCAGACCTTCGACAATAATCAGGTCATGCTGTTTGGCGATTTGACGATGCAGACGTACCGCTTCTTCAAGCAATTCATCCTGTTCACCCAGATTGATCTGCTGCAAGACTTTGCTATAACGGATGGGTTCAACAGTTTCACTTTGAGAAATATGACGATACAAAGCCGTGGTTCGGTCTTCGATTTCATTCAATTCCTGGGCAAAAGGTTTCAGGAAACCAGCTTTTACCCCTTGGCATTCCAGTGCATAAATCAGGCCCAAACATGCAGAAGTTAAGCCTACGCCTTCCCCAGTGGGAACCAATAAAATTGTTTTCATAAGTTATGTCAGTCGCAGAATAATAAAAATCAGTTAAAAAGTGGCTAAGCCTGCTTATGCAGGCGTTACCTCAGCTTTAGACTTTTTTGCAGTATTGCGCTCCACCTCAAGTTCAACCACACTTTGAACTTCTTGTGCGATACGGCCTTCTTCATCTGTTGGCACTACCCAGATTTGTGGGCCTGTACCTGAATCGATCCGACCTTCAGTACCGCGTTTCAATTCATTGTTGGCGTTTTTATCCAGATTGAAGCCGAAGTGGGGCAGGTAAGTCATGGTCTTTTCGCGGATATAGGCTGAATTTTCGCCAATACCGCCAGTGAAGAACAGACCATTAAGACGTGGCAGACCACAGCTCAACGCTGCCAGAGATTTAGCTAAACGGTAGCAGAATACTTCAATCGCCAGTGCGGCATCTTCATTGCCTTGCTCTGAAGCTTCAATCAGGGTACGCATGTCATTCGACAGGTCAGACAGACCCAAAAGACCACTTTGGCTATTCAGCATCTTGTCAATTTTATAAATATCCCAACCCAGGTTTTTCGCCAGGAAGCTATGCAGGCTTGGGTCGACATCGCCACTGCGTGTGCCCATAACAATGCCTTCAAGCGGGGTTAAGCCCATTGAGGTATCTACACTTTTCCCATTCCAAACGGCACAGGTCGAGCTACCATTACCTAAATGCGCGGTTAACCAGCCACCTTGTTTGAAACTGCCTGCCAGTTCAGAACCGCGCTCTGAAACATAGGCATGACTAGTCCCGTGGAAACCATAGCGACGTACACCATGAGCGGTATATAAAAATTTCGGCAGGGCATAACGATAAGCATGCGCTGGCATGGTTTGGTGGAAGGCAGTATCAAATACCGCCACCTGTGGTAATTCCGGGAATAAACGTTTGGTAGCTTCAATGCCAATCAGATGAGCCGGATTGTGTAATGGCGCAAGCGGTGTTGCTTCACGAATTTTTTCAATAATTTCGTCATTGATCAGTTCAGCCTTGGTCAGGCTGCCCCCATGTACCACACGGTGACCGATCGCATCCGGACGGTAGTTGGCTAGACGTTCCAGACCGACTTCGAGTGCTTTTTTGTGGTCAGCAAATGGAATGTGGATATCGACCGGCTCATTGCCAACTGTCACACCTTTAATGCGAGCATTCTCTGTGCCTAAGTTCTCAGCTAAACCATGAATACGGAAATTCTGCTCCTCAAGAAGTAATGCAAACTTGATTGAAGAAGAGCCACAATTAATAACTAATACTGATTTAGACACGATTGATTACCCAATTTTTAATTAAAATTCTCGTCCATTTGCTTGACCCAATTGCAGGCAATGAAGCAGCAATCCAGATCAATGAATATGTTTTAACATTTGTTTTTTTTCTGTCCTAGATAGACTTTAGCAGATTAGACTTAAGCATTATCGACCGATTTAACAATAATAACTAAAATTTATCAGTTCATAGTTTTCATTTATAAATAAAATGATGCTGAAAATATCATCAATAAGAATACTAAACTCTGCTTAAATTTAATTTTAGAACAGATTAATTCTTTAGTTTAGCGCCTGAAAAGGCAAATATTGTTTTTACATACAATTCTATAAAGAGATTCATCAATAAAATAACCGGAAGGTTCTAATCCATCTATTTCAGTGTCAATTTTTCTGTCCATAAAAAACAGCCTCATTTATGAGGCTGTTTTAAATGAGCGATCTGAATACTTATTGGCGAATCTGACCATCACCAAAGACAATCCATTTCTGCGACGTCAGGCCTTCAAGACCGACTGGGCCACGAGCATGGATTTTATCGGTCGAAATCCCGATTTCTGCGCCTAAGCCATATTCAAAACCATCTGCAAAACGAGTAGATGCATTGATCATGACCGAACTTGAATCTACACCCGCCAGAAATTCGCGAGCCAGACTGTAGTTTTCCGTAATGATGGAATCAGTATGATGCGAGCCATATTTGTTGATGTGCTCAATGGCTTCTTCTATACCAGAAACAACTTTGATCGCCAGAATCGGACCCAGATACTCGGTATACCAGTCTTCTTCAGTGGCCGTAATAACTGCATCTCCAAGAATAAGCTGGGTTTCCCGGCAACCACGCAGTTCAACTTTTTTCTCTTGGTATAGCTCTGCAATGCGTGGCAAGAATTCTTCAGCGACTTTTTCATCGACCAGCAGGGTTTCCATGGCATTGCATACGCCATAGCGATGGGTTTTGGCATTGAGCGCAATCGGCAAGGCTTTCAACAAGTCCGCTTGAGCTTCCACATAGACATGACAGTTGCCATCTAAATGTTTGATGACCGGTACGCGTGCTTCCTCGGTAATCCGTTCGATCAGGCTCTTGCCGCCACGAGGCACAATCACATCCACATATTCGGTCATGGTAATCAACTGGCCCACTGCAGCGCGGTCAGTCGTATTCACGACCTGTACGGCAGCCTCAGGCAAGCCTGCGACTTTCAGACCATGCTGAATCGCGACTGCAATTGCCTGATTCGATTCCAGAGCTTCTGAGCCGCCCCGTAAAATAATGGCATTGCCTGATTTGAGCGCGAGTGATGCAGCCTCCAACGTGACATTAGGACGTGATTCGTAGATCATGCCGACCACACCCAAAGGCACACGCATCTTGCCCAGTTGAATCCCGGATGGGCGATAAGCCATATCACTAATTTCACCAATCGGATCTTTCAGGCCAATGACATCTTTTAGGCCCTGTAACATACCTTTAAAGCGTGCGGGGTTGAGTTCTAAGCGATCAAGCAGGGCTGAGTCCAGATTGCTGTTATGCGCCTTAGTCATATCTTTCTGGTTAACAGCCAAAATAGCAGTTTGGCTATTTTCTAAAGCCGTATAAATAGCAGATAACGCATTATTTTTAATTTGGGTGGACGCGCGAGCCAAAATGCGAGACGCCTGGCGTGCCTGCTGTCCTACCGTTTGCATGTATTGTTCAATAGACTCTTGCATAGCGGTTTGATCACTTAGAAATTTCATTTCGATATTAACAGCCTGCTGCTGCACAATGAAGCCCATCTGTTAAAAATCATCTGTTTTCGCAAACTTCTAAACATTTTGAAATTGTTTTCTGTTTAAAAGCAGATAAGTGGTTACTGAAGCGGTTGCTTGTGAAAAGCAGCTCTGTATAGAATGAAACACGCGACATTGATGTCATTTATAATTATTAAAGAGCAGGATGCGTGTTCAGGCACACCGGAATGTGCCTGAATTATAAGATCTGTTAAGCATGACTTGCACAATAAAAATAAGGCAAGGACGGAGGAAAAGGAATATGAATTCCATTATCCACATGGACGCCCATGTATTGGAACAACATAGACACGATGGTTTTTTTGATTTTTATGATAAGCACAGTTTTAAGCAGCCACCACGCACCACCTGGATGGATGGCTGGAAAATCGAATATATGGCGATCGCCCGTCCGGATACCTTACATTTAAGACCCATGGTGATTATTGGGGGAGCTTTTCAGAATTTTAATTCCTACAAATACTGTGTAGAACAGCTTTTTGATGCAGGCCCCATTATTCTGATTGACCTACCATCCATGGGGGCCAACCAGCAGATTAGTAATGTCGACACAGGTCTGTCTGCCGGAACACTGGAGCTTGAAGACCTTGCTGCGATGCTGGGGCGCTGGCTGGAACAGATGCAGCTGCCGCAAGTGGCAATTCTAGGCATGTCCTTGGGGTCAGTGGTGGCTTCCTGTCTGGCAGATCAGCGTCCTGAACTGGTCGATCGGATGATTCTGATGGGTGTGATGCAGAAAACCCGTAAAAGCTGGCGAATGCTGCTGGAAGAGTCTTTGCATCTAATGAAAGAACAGCGTATGGATGAATTTGGTCAGGCCGTGATTTTATATCTGGTCAATCATGCACGTTTAACAGAAACCCGGATGTCACCGACTGCAAAGCGTTTATTCTTTAAACAGATGGCGGAATTTACGGCCACCGAACAGGATCGTTATGATATCAATTGCAACCGTTTATTACGTCTGACCAATGTGCCGATTCCACAGTGCAAAGTGCTGGTGGCATGTGGGCAATATGACAGTTTTACCTTGCCACATGAGAATGCCAATTTTGCCCTGCAATGTCCGAATATGCAGTATGTACAAATTGCAGGCGCCGATCATGTACCGCAGTTACAACGTCGTAAAGAAACCATGCATCTGTTTGCAACTTTCTTGTGTGATGAGCCTGTGGATCAACTGGAAGGAATTATTCCATTCACTCGCGAACAGATACAGCAGCTTGAACGTCGCGGTGAAGAGAGGATTCAGGTGCAAGATTCACAGCGTTTCCTCAGTCATCGTCATTCTGATCTCATTTTAAAAGCAGAGATTGTGGACATGAATTTCTTCGGAGTATTGCTGGAGTTAGATGCAGAACAGGCTGCGCATGCAACAACTTATCCACGTGATTTGGCCTTGCATCTGGAAGATGAAACAGGGGAATTTCAGATTGAATGCCTAATCTTTGAACAGGATGATACTCAGCTGCGTGCCTTATTCAAACATGGCAGTTTTGAAGTCGCAGAACGCTTATTACGCTTTGTACAAATGCAAAAAGTACTGTCACAAACTGAAGTATTTGATGCGGCAATTTAAAAACATCATCTTTAAAAAACAGCGTACTTAAACGCTGTTTTTTTTCACGGCATGAATCATCCAGACCAGATCACCCAAATGTTCATCCTGTTCATGAGTCGGGTTTTGTTGACGAGGCTCGGCAAAATAACGTTGTGGTTGTTGTACCTCAACCTGGTCAAATCCTGCATCTTGAAAAAAGTGCTGCAGTTCTTGGGGGGATTTAAAATGAAAGGTAAACGCACTGCGAGACATGAATTTAAGTAGACGGCTACTGCTCCAGATAAAGTTCGCCAGTTTATTTTTCACCGGTTCAGGATAAATATCGCTGAGATAGTGAACTGCCGGGAAATACTGCGCATTTTCTGTAATCCCCTGCATCAGAATACCTAACATCTGCTGATCAAAATAATTAATCAGTCCTTCGCTAATGACCACTAAGGGCTGGTTGCGGTCAAACATCTGAAAAATACAGTCCAGTTCTTCACTAAAAATATCGGCAGTCAGGACTTCAGGGGCATACTGATCGATCTGCTGTAAAGCCTGCGTCTTGATCTTGGCCATATCCGGCAGGTCCAGTTCACGATAATTAATCTCGGGGAATTTCTGTCTGAAATTCCAGCTGCGTGGAGATAGTCCGCAGGCAATTTCAAGAACCTGAAGTTGTGGATGTTGCTCAATTAGTTGACACAAATGCTCATCAATCATCTGATGGCGCTGCTTAAGTGTAGTCCGCATGCTACCACCGACATGGCGTTCTGCCCAGGATTCAAGGGGATGAAGCAGTTTGGCCAGAAACTTGCCTTTGGATGTAGCAAAGGCTGGATGTGAGATTCCCATTTGATACCAGATATAGCCGGTATAGTGCGCCGTAAAAGAAATATGGCGATGTTGCGAAAGTGAGTCTGTCATATTTGTTCTGACCTTATTGTTATTTTTAAGTTGATTGAATAATAGTGTAACCTTTTCATTACTATAATTAAAAAGGAACACCTTGTCGTGTCCCTTTTTCATATTGATTGGATTTAAAAAGTTTTAGCTGGATTGCTGTTTAAATGCCAGTATTTCATCACGGATCTCGCGCCATTCTTCACCCAGATCCAGTTCATCACCAATCTGGATGTTCGGGATGTTGCCGCGCATGCGTTCCAGGCGTTGCTGGTTCGGGAGGGGCAAATCTTCAATTCCTTCTAGTGCAATACATTGTGCTGCACGATCATTGCAGACCAGACCCATATCACAACCAGCTTTAAGGGCGGCCTGAATTCGGGCATCGGCACCGCCTGCGACACAGGCGGCCTGCATGCTTAAATCATCTGAGAACAGGACACCGTCAAAACCAAGCTCCTGACGTAAAACTTTCTGAATCCAGAATTCAGAGAATCCGGCTGGATTTAGATCAACTTGGCTATAGATGACATGAGCCGGCATCAGCGCATCCAGTTGTGATTGCAGTTGTATAAATGTTTGCATATCTTTTTGCTGAATCTCTGTATAAGAGCGCGTATCAATTGCTGCAGAAACATGCGAGTCCGCTTTGACCGAGCCATGACCGGGGAAATGTTTACCAGTTGAAGCCATACCGGCACGTTTCATACCTTTTAGAAATGCGCTGGCGAGTGGAATAATGTCCTGGATATTTTGGGCAAAGCTACGATCACCGATCACATCACTGATGTCATTCAAGTCCAGTACTGGGGCAAAGCTGAAATCAATGCCGACAGCCAGCACTTCAGTCGCCATCAGCCAGCCGCATTTTTCAGCCAGCTCTAGGGCACGCTGTGGATCGCGCGTATAAAGTTCGCCAAATTTCCCCGTGGCAGGCAGCAGGGTAAAGCCTTGTCTTAAACGCTGGACACGACCGCCTTCCTGATCTACCGCAATTAAAATATCAGGATGCACCTGACGCATATGATCGGTCAAAGCACGGACTTGCGCCGGAGATTCAATATTGCGACCAAATAAAATCACTCCACCGACTTGCGGCGCACTTAATAGTTCAATATCTTCTTGAGTGAGGGTTGTGCCTGCGATGTCGAGCATCAATGCGCCAATCATATGCGGAATCCGTTTTAGAGTTTTTCGGAGAAAACAATACCTGAATTCTGCAATGATTTGCTACACTTTGTCAGCACAGAATATGATAAAACTACACGACATAAACATATTAAGTTGTTTAAGATGCTGAATACGTTAAATTCTGGTCGAAAAGCAACACGGTCACATTGGTCTCTAGGCCAAGGAAGTACGAATTATTTATGAAATTTCAAACTATAGCTTGCGCAGTTGCGATTGCGACAGGTGGATTATTTTTTACCCATGTAGTGAATGATGCGATTGCGGCCAATAGTAATGAAGTGGTCAGTAAAGCAATTCAGCCATCTCAAGAGCAGGCGCTGGTGTCACGTCAGCTGGCAACCCTGGTTGACCGTCAGCACTATTTAAATATGCGTCTGGATGCCCAGACTTCACAGCGTATTTTTGATTTCTATATTGATAGTCTTGATCCGGAACACAGTCTGTTTCTGGCCCCCGAAGTTGAAAACTATAAGAAACGCTATGGTGCCAATTTTGGTGCCAATCTGAAAGCCGGCAATTTGTCTGGTCCTTATGAAATGCATGCGCAATATCAACAGCGCTTGCACCAGTTCTACACCTATATGTTGAATGAGCTGAAAAAACCGCAGAATCTGAATCAGCCAAATGTTTATATCGAAACGGATCGTGAGAAAGCGCCATTCTTTAAAACTGAGGCTGAACAGCGTGCGCACTGGTCAAAAATGCTGGTGTCTCAGCTGATCAATCTGACCATCAGTAAAGAAGAGGAGTTGGCCAAGCAGAAAGCGCTGAAAGCCAATCCGGAATTGGCCAATGGACAAGACCTGACTGGTCCTGAAGATCTAACGCCTGCGCAAACCTTGACCAAGCGTTATACCCGTCAACTGGAACGTCTCAGCCGCGTCAAAAGTGATGATGTGCTCGACAAGACACTGAACGCGATGATGCTGACTTATGATCCCCACAGTAATTACTTCCCGCCTGTGGATGCGATGGAGCTGAATCGTCAGACCACTTTACAGCTGGAAGGCGTCGGCGTATCGATTCGTCCGGAGCGTGGCAATGAAGATTATACCAAGATTGAAACCATCGTTGAAGGTGGTCCGGCCAGCAAATCCGGTCAAGTTAAATCAGGTGATCGTATCATTGGTGTAGCCCAAGACGGCGAGCAAATGGTCGATGTCATTGGCTGGCCAAGTAATGAAATTGTCGGTCTGATTCGTGGTAAACGTGGCACGAAAGTCACTCTACGCTTGCTCGGTGCGGGTGCTGCCATGGGGCAGGCACGTAATGTGACCATTACCCGTGACGTGATTCAGGAAGAAGATGCCGGTGTGCGTACACGTGTGGTCGACATTCAACGCGATGGCAAGAAATATCAATATGGTGTGATCGAAATTCCATCGTTCTACCTGAACTATCGCGCACGCCGTGCTGGTACCGATTATCGCTCGGTATCTGAAGATACCAACAAGGCCTTGAAAGAGCTGGCAGCGAAGAATGTTGCTGGGATTATTATCGATTTACGGAATAACCCAGGTGGTTCACTGGAAGAAGTGGCACGTATGTTGGGGCAGGTGATCAAGTCTGGCCCAGTGGTGCAGATCCGTGATGGCAATGGTAATGTCAGCGTCTTTGAAGATGATGATGGCGGTGCACAAACTTATGCAGGTCCACTGGCAGTGATGGTGAATCTGGCCTCTGCATCGGCCAGTGAAATTTACTCTGCTGCGATTCAGGATTATGAACGCGGGATTGTGATTGGCAGTACCACCACCGGTAAAGGTACAGCACAGGTGCAACTGGATAGTCTGGCGCATGGTCAGGCGACATTGACGCAGCGTAAATTCTACCGTGTGACCGGTGGCAGTACCCAGAATAAAGGGGTCGTTCCAGACATTAAACTGGTCGATATTTATAACGAAGAGTTTGGTGAGCGTAAGGCTAAAAATGCCTTGCAGTGGGATACCATTCCAACGGCACCATTTAAACGTGAAGGGGCTGTACAGAAATACGTCCCTGAATTGGCCAAACTTTCTCAGCAACGGGTCACACTGGATTCTCAGTTCAAGTATTTAGAACAGCGTAAAGCCGTGATGAAGAAAGCCGAAGAAGAGAAACGTCAGGTACTGGACTTGCAACAGCGTAAAGCTGAGTTGATTGCCATGGAGCAAAAAACGCTGGACGCAGAAAACACTCGTCGTGCTGCAACAGGTCTGAAACCTTATCCAAACTGGGAAAGTTATCAGGCTTCACTGGATGCCTTGATTGAAACACGTGCCAAGATGAAGGCCAAAGAACGTCCGGCTCTGCCTGAAGAAGAAGCGTTTGTGATTGAAGCGGCAAATGTGTTACTGGACTATGCCAAATTACAGGCAAAACCCTAAGTTTTAGCCTCATTGATCGTTGATAAAAATAGCCTGTTTCGACAGGCTATTTTTTTATTTTGTAAATCTGCACAAAAATCCAAATAAAATTTTGCTATGAAGTGCCATCTGTCTAAATAAAAAGAAAAAAATTGTGATGGTGATCGAATAAATGAGCTAAAAAATGAAGCTAAATATTTGCTTAAATTTGAAACACTTCTAATATATAAGTTGTATTTTATTTTTCTGTTGAGTTTTATTTTTGGGGCAATTCTCAACTTCAAAAGAAAGAAATATAAATTCTAAATTTTAGTTAAGACTGATGTTGTTGCAGACCAATTGGCTTGCATGGATAGTCAGTCTTGAGATTTTACTGAGTTCAAATTTGATCGGGTGAAAATGGAAATATCAGTGCAGAGAATAATAAAAATGATCACCGATGGGGAACATTTTTTATGATTGATATTCAGCATGATATTGGTCTGTTCATCGGGTCCATTCTTTCTGCATTGGTTGCTTGCTATCTCATCGCACGGATTAAAAAATTTGCTTCAGGCGCTTTACAGCTAAACTTTAAAACCTTCAATTTAATGCTAACCACCATGCTATTGGGCCTATTCATATGGTTGATCCATTTTATTGGGCTGACAGCAAGTTTTGTGCTGAATAAATATGAGATGGATTTGGGCCTGATGCTCCTGTCTGTTCTGGTGATATGCATTGCATCTATGTTTATCCTCTGGTTAAGTACCAGAAGTACCTGGTCATTTTTCCGGTCAGTTCTCGTATTAGGTGTGATCGCACTCAGCATCTTTGGCATGCACTCTATTAGCATGATGTCATTCAATTTTACTGCCGCCCATATGCAACAGTCACCGGAATTAGTTCAGGCACATGATCAGCTATTTCTGGCCGTGGTACTTATGAGCGGATTGTTGTTGGTGACGCTGATGTGTATCATCGTGTCCGAACTGCGTGTGGGATTACGCAACCGTCAGCTTGCATGGGCCAATCAACAAATTGAAAATCAGACCATTCAGGACAATCTGACCAAATTACCTAACCGTTTGTATCTGGCTGAATATGCAAATCTGCTGTTTTCAGGTCAGTCCGAACAGCAGCATGAAATTGCTTTTTTATATATCGATCTGGATCGTTTTAAGGCAGTCAATGATGTGTTTGGCCATCTGGTCGGCGATCAGTTGCTGATTCAATTGACCACGCGGATTCATCTGTTATTAGGCCATCATTCCAAGCTGCTCAGAATCGGTGGGGATGAATTTCTGCTGGTACTGGAAAATACTTCAGTCGCCAAAGCTGCAAAAATGTCAGAACAGATTCTTGAACTGATTCAGGAAAGTTTCCTGATTGAAGGCAAGAGTATTCATATCTCGGGCAGTATTGGTATTGCCATGTATCCGGAGCACGGCAAAAATTTACAGGATCTGCTGGTCAATGCTGATGCCGCGATGCTGAGTTCCAAGTATCAGGGACGCAATACCTATTCAGTCTTTAATTATTCTACCGACCAGGATGAAAGCAAAAGCCAAAGCACCCTGATTAATGACCTATATAAAGCCGTGGAAGAGCAGCAGTTTGTGCTGTTTTATCAGCCCAAGTTTCGGACCAAGGATCGTAGCTTGTGTGGGGTAGAGGCATTAATTCGCTGGAACCATCCCCAGTTTGGTTTGCTCGGCCCGAATCTGTTTATCAATGCGGCTGAAAAAACTGGATTGATTATTCAAATGGGCTATTGGGCATTGGAACTGGCTTGTCAGCAGATTCAAAAATGGCAACGGACACATACTGAATTTTTCCCTATCGCGGTCAATTTGTCTGCGGTACAATTTGAACATAAGCATCTGTTTAGTACTTTAGAAAAGTTATTTGCACAATATAAAATCAGTCCTCAGCATTTAATGATCGAGATTACTGAATCGACTGCCATGCATCATATTGATGTGAGTATGCGCAGCTTTAAGCGCTTAAGACAAATGGGCATCCGTCTAGCCATTGATGATTTTGGTACAGGGCATTCCAGTTTTCTCTATTTAAAGAATTTCGCCGTAGATGAGTTAAAAATTGACCGGGAATTTATCAAAAATCTGGCAGTCGGCTCCAAAGAGGAAATGATTCTGGAAAGCATTATTCAGCTGGCCATAAAACTGGGCTTGGTGGTGACCGCCGAAGGTGTTGAAACAGAAGCGCAAGCAGAAATTTTAACCCGGCTCGGTTGTGAACAGTTACAAGGCTTTTTGCTGGGCTTGCCGGTAGATGAACAACGTTTAGAAAATTTACAATTCCATTAATAGCGCTCTAATTGATTGAGCGTCAGGATAGACAATATGGCTCACGGAACTCCACCCTGAAACTCTGCTACAATATCGCCAATTTTTTTCATATTGATCGAATTTGATCTCGAATGCTGTGCATTGAGCAGTAGGTATATTTCATGAGCTTTAAGCAAGAACTGGCGGCACAAGTCGCCCAGCGACGTACGTTCGCTATTATTTCCCACCCCGATGCCGGTAAAACCACCATGACAGAAAAATTGCTGTTATGGGGTCAGGCCATTCAGGTTGCCGGGATGGTAAAAAGCCGTAAATCTGACCGGGCCGCAACATCGGACTGGATGGAAATGGAAAAAGAGCGTGGTATCTCGATTACGACCTCGGTAATGCAATTCCCTTTTAAAGACAAGATGATCAATCTTCTGGACACCCCGGGACATGAAGACTTCTCGGAAGATACCTACCGTACCCTAACCGCGGTAGACTCGGCGCTGATGGTGATTGATGGTGCAAAAGGTGTCGAAGACCGAACCATTAAATTGATGGAAGTGTGTCGTATGCGCGATACCCCGATCATCTCATTCGTCAACAAAATGGACCGTGAAATCCGTGAACCGCTTGAGCTTCTGGATGAAATCGAAAACGTTCTGAAAATTAAATGTGTTCCGATCACCTGGCCGCTCGGTACTGGCCGTGATTTTGCCGGTGTATTTAATTTAATCGAAGAAAAATTCTACGTGTATAAAGCCGGTTTCGGTTCAGTCATTACTGAGATCGAAGTGCGTGATGGTTATGACTATCCTGATCTTCGCGAGAAAGTCGGTGAGTTGGCTTGGGCGGCATTTGAAGAATCGCTGGAACTGGTACAAATGGCCAATGAGCCTTTAGACCGTGAAGAATTCCTGGCCGGTCGTCAAACGCCTGTGTTGTTCGGTACAGCCTTGGGTAACTTTGGTGTCGACCATGTTCTGGATGCCTTCAGTCAATATGCACCATCTCCTAAAGCCCATCCGACCCAAGATCGTGTGGTAGAAGCGGATGAAGAAGGCTTTACCGGTTTTGTCTTCAAGATTCAGGCCAATATGGATCCGAAACACCGTGACCGTATTGCCTTCATGCGGATCTGTTCAGGCAAGTATGAAAAAGGCTTGAAGATGAAGCATGTACGTTTGGATAAAGATGTGCGCATCAGCGATGCCTTAACTTTCTTGGCCGGTGATCGTCAGCATCTGGAAGAAGCTTGGCCGGGTGATATTATTGGTCTGCATAACCATGGCACCATCCAGATTGGTGATACATTTACCTCGGGTGAGAAACTTCAGTTTACCGGCATCCCACACTTTGCGCCTGAAATGTTCCGTCGTGTCCGCTTGAAAGATCCGCTAAAATCCAAGCAGCTGCAAAAAGGTCTGAAAGAACTTTCTGAAGAAGGGGCAACCCAGGTATTCATGCCGCAGAATAACAACGACCTGATCGTGGGTGCTGTGGGTGTGCTACAGTTTGAAGTGGTGGCTTACCGTCTGAAAGAAGAATACAAAGTTGATTGTGTTTACGAACCGGTCAGCATCAACACAGTACGTTGGGTGTCTTGCGATGACGAGAAGAAATTCAACGAATTCAAGAAAAAAGCCCATGACCAGTTGTCCGTGGATGGCGGTGGTCATTTAACTTATCTTGCGCCAAGCCGAGTGAATTTGCAGCTCATGCAAGAACGTTATCCAGACATCGTGTTCCACAATACGCGTGAACACTAAACTTTCAGGCTTCGCAGCTAAAGTTTAAAAATATCAAACAGCTTCTCCGGAAGCTGTTTTATTTTATGCTACATTTAAGCAATTAATAACTCGATAGATATAGCAAAGAGAATGAAGCTCAGCAAGGAAGTCGTCCTCGGTTCTGTGATTGGTTTAAGTCTTGTCCTGATGAGTGGCTGTGATAAAAGTGAAAAAGAGCCTGTTAATACTCCGCAAAATGAGAAAATCACCGCAGCTCAGCAGACCGCAGATGTTTTACCTTATCTGAATATTCAAGAGCAGCCGGCCAAAATTGCCTTGCCATTTTGTGAAAATAAAAACTGTATTAATCTGGATATTCAGACCTTGCATACGGTTGATCCATGGATGAACCAGTGGATTGAAAAGCAGCAGGCCAAAGTGATCCAGGATCAAATCGGTTTGAAACAGGACATGAATTTACAGCAGGCCATCAATGCCTATGTAAAAAAATCGGATGCCTGGCAGGCGCAGCTCAATTTGAACAAAGCTTATGGATTATCGCTCTATACCCGTATTCCTTACCAACGCAATCAATATGTATTGATGCAGATCGGGGTCGATACCAAACAGGAAAATGTCAGCGTGCATGAGCGCTATTATTTTTTTGTGGCTGATCGTCGCCAGCAGAAAATGCTGACCCCACTGGATATCGTCGATTCTAAACAGCAATTGCTGATGGATCAGATTATTCAGCAAGCCTATGAGACATGGCTCAAAGAAAATGATCAGCAAGTTCAGCAGAAAGCACCGAAAAAACTGTATTGGGGACAGGCTGACTGGTTCTTTGATCAGGAAGGCATTGGACTGCATTTTCGCAGCCATGAAATTAGCAAAGACGCCAAACAACTGGATATCTATTTAACAAAACAACAAACACAACAGGTCTTGAAAGCTGATATCTATCAGCATATGTTTTAAAGCTCATGATCCTGCGAGATTACAGGTTCCAAAAAGGTGAATGAATGCCAAAATACAAGAATATCTTTTGTCTATCCATCCTGGCATCAGCAATCTTGCTGAGTGCCTGCCAGCCGAAGAGTAATGAGCCGGAAGACTCAAGTGCTTCCGAGGCGGTACAAGCCGAAGCTGAAGCACTTAAACTCAGCGGCGATACTGAAAAGCTCAAGCTGGCGATGCCAGAATGTGAAGACAAAAGCTGTCCGGAAATTTCGATTGAACGTCTGAACAGTAATCAGAGCTTTATTGATGAATGGATCGACCAGCAGATTCTGCAACAGTTGAAAAATATCCTGTCTGTTGATGCGATTGAACCGGCAAAAGTGAGCGCTGCCAGCGAAGCAGAAGCGGCTGCCTCTGAACCCAAAGCGGCTTTGGCCACAGTGACCACACCGAAACAGCAGCTTGAGCAGCAAACCCAGCCCTATATGCAGACTTTTTTAAATCTGGATAAGGAGCTTAAAGCCCTGAGCGCCAGTCATAGCATCAGTCTGATGATTAAGCCCAAGATTCTGAATTCAGGAGATCCATTGGCGACCGTAGTTCTAAACAGCAGTTACTATTTGGGAGGAGCACACGGCGCATCTGCACAGACTTATTATAATTTTGATCTGGAGCAGAAAAAACTGGTCAAGCTGAATGACATTATTGCGGCCAAACAGAAAGCCCAACTGGAAGCACGCGCTTATGATGCGTTTAAAAACTGGGTGGTAGAATCCAAGCTGGCTAAAGATGTGGCGGAATATGAACAGGCCTGGAAGTTCAAACTCACTGATAATTTTTATCTGGCCCAACAAGGTCTGGTCTTGCAATATGACGAATATGAAATTGGGCCATATGTGGTTGGCTTGCCACGTCTGATGATTCCTTATGAACAGTTACAAGGTGTACTGAAATCCGAATATCTGCCTCAAACTGAAAAAGTTGCCTCTGAGGCACAGCCAGCACCTGCTGAAAAAGCCAAATGACCTTAAGACTGTTTGATACACATACCCATTTTGATGTTCCCGATTTTGATTCTGATCGGGAACAGTTGGCGTATGCGGCCAAAGCGGTAGGTGTCGAGCATCTGGTTTTAATTGGTTTTTTGCAAAACCGTTTTGCTGATCTGTTACGAACTCATGACTTTATCAATGACCTGGAAAATGCACCGCAAAGTCATTTAGCACCGGGCTTGCATCCATTTTATATTGAACAGCATCAGACTGATCATTTACAGGAGCTGGAGCAACTGCTTAAAAATGAGCACTGTATTGCCATTGGTGAAATCGGTCTGGATACCTTTTTAAAACAGCATAAACGAGCGGAAATTTTTCAAAAGCAAAAAGATTTTTTTGCTGCACAGCTTGAATTGGCACATCAATTCGATAAGCCGGTTTTGCTGCATATCCGCAAATCGCATGCTGAGGTTTTGCAGATTTTAAAACAGCAGCAATTTAAACAGGGCGGCATCGCGCATGCCTTTGGTGGCGGTATCGAAGAGGCCAAAGCCTTTATCAAACTGGGATTCAAACTGGGTATCACGGGGCAAATTACCAATCCAAATGCCAAAAAACTGCATCAAGTGGTGCAGTATGTCGGACCAGAACATCTGGTGCTGGAAACCGACTGTCCGGATATGACGCCACTTTGTTGTCAACGCTCGACCGAGCAGCGTACCCGAAATACACCTGCCAATTTACCTTATGTGTTGCAAGGGCTGGCAAAGAGTCTGCATATGCACAAAGAAGAATTGGCACAGCAGCTCTGGCAAAATACTTATCAGGCCCTGCATCTGGCCATTTAAGTTAACGCTCTTAACTCGGTCTTAAATTCCCAGTTCATCATAAATAGAAAAAAAGGTGCATTATGCAATTTCTAAAATGCTCCAGACTTGGCATCATGCCATATACATTTTTTTAGGTGAGATTCACATGGCACAAGGACTTTTGGCGGGTAAGCGCTTCTTGATCGCGGGCATTGCGAGTAAATTATCGATTGCTTTTGGTATTGCTCAAGCATTGCATCGTGAAGGTGCTGAATTGGCTTTTACTTATCCAAATGAAAAGCTGAAAAAGCGGGTAGATGACTTTGCTGAACAGTTTGGTTCGAAACTGGTTTTTCCTTGTGATGTGGCAGTAGATGCTGAAATTGACTATGCATTTGCTGAACTGGCCAAACACTGGGATGGTCTGGACGGCGTAGTGCATTCTATCGGTTTTGCACCGGCACATACGCTGGATGGTGACTTCACCGAAATCACGGATCGTGAAGGTTTTAATATTGCGCATGACATCAGTGCCTATAGCTTTATCGCAATGGCACGTGCGGCAAAACCTTTGCTGCAAGTTCGTCAAGGCTGTTTACTGACGCTGACCTATCAAGGTTCTGAGCGTGTAATGCCAAACTATAACGTGATGGGTATGGCCAAAGCCTCTTTAGAAGCAGGGGTACGTTATTTGGCGTCTAGCCTAGGTCAGGAAGGGATTCGTGTGAATGCGATCTCTGCGGGTCCAATCCGTACCTTGGCAGCTTCAGGTATTAAATCATTCCGTAAAATGCTGGACCTGAATGAGAAAGTTGCACCTTTAAAACGTAATGTGACAATTGAAGATGTCGGTAATGCCGCATTATTCCTGTGCTCGCCATGGGCCAACGGGATTACCGGTGAAATCCTGTATGTTGATGCCGGCTTTAACACTGTTGGTATGAGCGCTGATTTAATGGCGGATGCAGAATAAATCTTATAAGTCCTCTCTCCCTCAGGGAGAGAGTTAGAGAGAGGGGAATGACTTCTTCCTCTGAGTGAGGAAATGATTAAAATCCCCCTCATTCCCCCTTTGATAAAGGGGGAGGCCACTCAAGGCAATAAAAAAGACCGCATAAGCGGTCTTTTTTTGATTTGAAGGACAGCGATTAAGCTTGACCATCTACAGCAGCGGCTTGCGCACGTTGCATATTGGCTTCAAATTCAGCATCGAAGTTGATTGGAGTCAATAGTAATTGTGGGAAGCTACCTTTAGTCACCATATCGTTTACTGCTTCACGTAGGAACGGGAACAGGATGTTCGGACAATAAGCACCAAGGATGTATGGAAGACGCTCTTCTTCAACGCCATCGACCAGGAAAATACCGGCTTGAGTTACATCAACGATAAACGCGGTATCACCTTCGTTGGTCGCTTGAACCACGACTTTCAAAGCTACTTCAAAATGAGTTTCATCAATTTTTTCTGCAGAAGAAGAAAGATTGATGTTTAACTCAGGTTGCCATTGCTTGGTAAAAACTTGCGCCCCAGGAACTTCAAAAGAAATATCTTTGGTATAAATACGCTCTAATGCCAATTGTGGTTGAGCTTGTTGTTCTTCACTCATTTTTTGATCCTTAATATGAAGTGATAATTTTAGTAAGGTTAAGCCAGCAATTCATCAAGTTTGCCTTCACGCTCTAAAGCATAAAGTTGGTCAAAACCACCGATGAACTGATCATTAATAAAAATTTGTGGCACGGTACGGTGATTGGTACGCTGCATCAATTCAAGACGTACTTCAGGCGCTTCTTGAGACAAGTTAATCTCTTTATATGCCACACCCTTACGTTCCAGTAGCTGTTTTGCACGCACGCAATAAGGACACACTGTCGTCGAGTAAATAGTAACTTCAGCCATGATCAATCTCCTGTTCGTGGATTATTTGCTTTTCACCAAAGGTAAACCTTGAGCTTTCCAGTTGCTGACGCCGCCATCAAGACGGTAGGCATCGGCATGACCAACCTGCTGTAATGCAGTACCAGCCACCTGTCCAAGGTTACAAATGAACACCAAAGGGCGATCAGATGCTTTCAGCTCTTCAACATGTTTTGTAATCTGGCTATATGGAATATTACGGCTGCCGCTGATATGACCTTCACGGAAGTCTTTGGCATCACGTAGATCAACCAGCATGGCATTTTTTGCTTTGACTAAAATTCCCAGCGATTGCGGAGAAATTTTGCGACCGTTACGTTGACCTTCGATAATGAAGAACAAAACCACTAATACCGCGAGTGTTCCAAATAAGAAGGGGTGATTCCCCATAAACTCGAACCAACGTTCCACAATTCACCTAATTACAATTTTAAAATTGCCAAGAGTATAGCTCATAAATATGGTGATCAAAATCACCGCTTCAAGGGCCAAGGGTTAAGAAAATTAATTTTTTTGCTGTGCTTCAGTGATTTCGTCGATTAAACGTAAATAGCTGTCCAGTCGGCGCGGCAAAATTTCACCTTCGGCCGCAGCCTGACGCAAAGCACATTGTTTTTCATGCTTATGGGTACAGTTACGGAACTGACAATGGCCGAGCAGATTTTCAATTTCAGGAAAGCCGCTTTGTACCTTATCTAAAGTCAGATGCCACAGGCCAAATTCACGAATTCCCGGAGAGTCAATCAGGGCCGCACCTTCACCAAAACCGATCAAGCGCGTTGACGTCGTGGTGTGTTGACCGAGTGCCGAGTTTTCCGAAATAATATTGGTTTTCTGTGCGGCATCCGGCACGATCGCATTAATCAGCGTGCTTTTACCCACACCAGATTGACCGACGAAAGCCACCGTTTCATTTTCCAGACGATTAGACAGTGCAGTCAGGTCGCCATCGGATTGGGTCTGCATCACTTCATAACCGAGATCTTGATATTCTTGCAGCAGAGTCAGAATCGGATCGTTTTCTTTTAACAAATCGGCTTTATTCATCACCAGCAATGCAGGAATATCGGCATCGGCACAGGCCACCAGATAACGGTCGATCAGGCCCGGCGCTGGCTCAGGCAATGGTGCAAACACGATCACAATCAGTGAAATGTTGGCCGCTACCGGTTTAACCTTGTGATAGCGGTCGGGGCGTGTCAATAAGGATTTTCGGGGATGAATCGCGGTGATAATTCCTAAACCGGTATTCGGATCGGCTTGCCATTTGACCCGGTCACCCGTGACCAATAAATCCAGATTGGTTCGAGTATGACAGCGCCAGACGCTGTCCAGTTCAATCTCTTTCCAGAAAGGTTCAGGCTCACCATCGGCGACCACAGGTTTTTCAGGGTGAATGTCAGGGCGAGACAAAGCTTGCACTTCAAGTTGGCGGCCATAATGTTGCACCACTAAACCTTCAAGATCACTGGAGGTATCGAGATCTTCTTGACGTGTTTTCTGTTGTTTCTGAATGCGGCGCTGTTGTTGCTCTGTCAGACGACGCTTACGTATTAAGGCCATTCATATCCTAAAAAAACCGGGTAAATCAGATGGCAAAAATAGCATGAAGCAGCCCCCGAATGACACCCAAGATGTAATTAATTTGCTACTATAGTTGTTTTTAAACCCAATAAGATTGCACATTTATGAGCAGCACCGCTGATACCCGCCTGATTTGGATTGACCTTGAAATGACAGGTCTAGACACAGACAATGATCAAATTATTGAAATTGCAACAATTGTAACCGATGACAATTTGAATATTTTGGCTGAAGGTCCTGTGCTTGCGGTACATCAGCCTGCACGTCTGTTAAATGCTATGGATGAGTGGAACACTCGCCAGCATGGTCAGTCCGGTCTGATTGAGCGTGTGCGTCGCAGTAAACTGACCGCTCAGGATGCCGAGCAGCAAACCCTTGAATTCCTGAAAAAATGGGTCAATCCAAAATCTTCACCGATGTGTGGTAACTCGATCTGTCAGGATCGTCGCTTCCTGCACCGTTTGATGCCTGAACTGGAACAGTATTTCCATTACCGTAATCTGGATGTCTCTTCAGTGAAAGAACTAGCCAAACGCTGGCGCCCGGAAATCATGAGCGGTCTCAAGAAAAATGCCTCGCATCTGGCGATGGATGATATTCGCGATTCGATTGCAGAACTGAAATATTATCGTCAATATTTCTTTATCATGAATAAAGACTAAATTCCGATGAATTGAAAAGAGGCGCAAGCCTCTTTTTTATTTTACTGAACTGGATTTTTTTCTAGCGTAAAACTGCTCCATGCTTTCAAAGCCTACCCACAAGAGTAATAACACAATCAGATGATTCTGTGTTTCATAACGATCGAAAATAACCAAGCCAAATAATCCTAAAGTCATTAAACGAATGAGAATACTGAGATAATAATTTTTGTTTTTTTGGCTGATCAGAACATAAAAATAAAGCCCGATACAAAGTATGTTCAAACCCAAAAGGGTGTTAAATAGCATGACATTCCACTCCTTTTAGCCAAATGACATAGAATTAATTTGTTGATATTTTAATCAATTACGAGTGAGCTGTCGCTCTCATCTGATCTGAATGTCATTTAAATCGATCAAAAATTTAGTGGCGGTAAAGAAAAGCGGATTTTGCTAAAATGATCCGGTATTTTTATTGCTATAGATGACCTATGACCGACCTGCTTCAAGATGATGAATATGACCGCCGTTTTGCTGGTGTTGCCAAAATTTATGGAGAAGACAGCTTTAACCATTATGAAAAAAGTCATGTGATGGTGATTGGTATCGGGGGCGTAGGTTCATGGGCGGTAGAAGCACTGGCACGTAGTGGTGTGGGCGAGCTGACCTTGGTCGATATGGATGTGGTGGCCGCGTCTAATATTAACCGTCAGTTACCTGCCATGAGTACCACCTTGGGTCATGAAAAAATTGAAGTCATGGCCGAGCGTTGCCGCGCAATTAATCCACGCATTAAAATTAATCTGATTGATGATTACCTGACGCCTGAAAATATCAAAGAAACTTTAGCAGGTGATCCAGATTTAATCCTCGACTGTATTGACGATGTCAAAGCCAAATTTGCTCTGATGCTACATTGTCGCTTTAACAAGATTCCTTTAATTGTATCGGGCGGGGCAGGGGGTAAACTGGACCCGCTGAAAATTCGGGTCGCCGATTTATCTAAAACCGAACAGGATCCGATGCTGGCCAAATTACGTGCCCAGTTACGCAGCAAAGGCATCTGCAAAAAGCCCAAAGAAAAATTCGGCATTACTTGTGTCTATTCCATCGATAATCCATTCTCCAGTGCCGATGTGTGTGCTAGTGCCGGCTTGCGCTGCGGTGGTTATGGTTCTGCCGTGGTGGTAACTTCAAGCTTTGCCATGGTTGCCGTGGCAGAAGGTTTGAAAAAGCTCGATAGTAAAAGAGCAAAAGCCTGATTTAAAAAATAAAAAGCACAATCTATGTGCTTTTTTTAAACTGGCGTTTAGAATGAAAGGATTCATTCGCAGAACAAAAATAATGTTTTGGAGCAGCTATGTGGTTCTTGCTGGTACTGATTTTGGGGATAGGGGCGTTGGCGATCTGGATGTGGAAACGTCCGGATCCGGTGAAACGTGATCAGGCGAAGGCTGTACAACATGATTTATGGATTGAGCAGATTGATGCTCAACTGAAACATGCAGCACGTTTGAGTTCAGATCCGGAACATCCGAATTATGAACGTGCCTATCAGATTTATCAGGGACTGGCTCAGCAACAGGAAATTCCACAAGCCTATGTAGGTATGGGCCTAATGCATCTGCAAGGTCTAGGGCATGAGCAAAATACTGAAAAAGCCATCAGCTACCTGGACAAAGCCTTTCGCTTGGGCAGTGATGAAGCAGCCTATCATTTGGGGCAGATTCATGAAGGGGAGGCGTATCAACAGGCTGACCCGGATAAAGCTCTGTACTGGTACCGACATGCGGTAGCACGTGGCAATCTGGATGCCCAGTACCGCATCACTGAACTTTCTTCTACCGAAGACCATCCTCAAAACGAGATGACTGCAGAAAAACAGCGTCTGGCATTATTCATTCAAAATGCCGGACAGGGTCATGCCAATTCGCAGTATCAGCTGGCCCAGTATTATCTGGCAGATTCAACAACCCAAGATTTAGTGCAAGGAATTCATTATCTGTTTCTGGCGGCACAGCAAGATCATTTGGCTGCCAATCAGCAAATCGCCGATGATTATGCGCATGGTCAGATTCTGCCCCAAGACCTGACGCAATCGCTGCAATTTATTAAACGTTGTATCAGTCTCGGTGACCAGAAAGGTCTGTATGACTATTATGCTGGTGTATTACAAGGTCGTATCGATACCGACCAGCGTCAGCGCGTGTTCCAGCATTTATTGCAGCAGTCCAAAGAACACGCCGATGCACACGCCAAGACCTTAATCGGACTGGCTTATTTTCATGGCTGGTATGTTGATAAAAATGAAACCATGGCATTTCGTTACTGGTCGGAAGCGGCCAACAGTCAGCATGCGCCTGCATTATGCATGATTGCTGCGCTGTATTTTGAGCAGCACCTGGTAGCCAATGAACCGCAAAAAGCATTTGAGTTATATCAGGCTGCCTATCAGCTTAGTCCTGATGATGTGTCTGCAGGGATGGGGCTGGCGCTGTGTTATTTAAACGGTGTAGGCACAGTTAAAGATACGGGCAAAGCCACACAAATGATCCAGAACGCGGCACAACAGTATTGGCAGATTGTGGCTCAGTCTGAGGCGGATCTGATTTATAGCGTCGGCCGGTTTTATAGTCTGGCTGAATATCCATTGCCGACACGTGATAAAGCTGTCCAGTACCTCAATCAGGCGGTTGCGAAAGGTTCGAAAGAGGCGGCATGGTTCCTGTACCAAGCTCTGTCAGGCATTTATCCTGTGTTTATCAATAATGCAGAGTTGGCAAATCGCTATCTGCATCAGGCTGCACAATTGAATCATGCCCAGGCACAAGCGGAATTGGGTTTAAAGTATCTTAAAGGGCAACAGATTGCGCAGGATATTGCCTTAGGCTTGAGCTATCTGCAAAAAGCAGCCGCTCAGCAGAATGGTGTGGCACTGAATGCTCTGGGTGAAGCCTATGAGCAAGGTCAAGGTGTTGAGAGCAATATTGAGCAAGCCGTGCAGTATTATCAGCAGGCGGCAGCACAGGTGAATGCAGATGCCTATAGTCATCTTGGACGTTTATATATCAAGGGAATTGGCGTGGAGCGTGATATCGGAATCGCACAAGACTGGCTGGAAAAAGGCAGTTTGCTCGGGCATGAGCGATCTAATGAATTATTGAAAAATGTGAATGCGTATTTGCAAATGAAATAAACTGACTCAAATCATACGAGCTAAAAAACCGCTGTCGGGCAGCGGTTTTTTATGGATCAAGCTTTGTTAAGGTAATTGTTTAATCGGGCTACCACCCAATGCCTGCATCAAGGTGACATAAGCATTGTACTGGTTCTGTCTGGTTTGCACCAAAGACAGCCGCGCATTGCGCGTAGTTTCCTGTGCATCCAGCAGGTTTTTCAACGCCACCGCACCATTACGATAACGCACTTCAGTCAAGCGTTCAGTTCTTTCTGTCAGCTCAACATTGCGTTGCTGTAATGCAACCTGCTTAGTGAGCTCAGTACGATTCGACAAGGCATTTTCCACATCGGCAAAGGCTTCGTACATGGTCTGGCGATACTGGATAATGGCTTTTTCATATTCCAGCTCATTGACTTGCAGATCACGTTTCATGTCATTCCATTGCAGGAAAGGCAAGGTCAGACCTGCACCTAAAGTTGCAACCGGATTTTTCAGTGCATTCGAGAGGGACGTACTGCTGCCAATACCGGTGGTCAGATTGCCGGTCAAACTAATGGATGGATAGTAGCTGGCTTTGTTGGCATCTTTATTGGCTAGTGCCTTACGCAAGCGCAGTTCAGTCGCTCGAAGGTCAGGACGACGTGACAATAAACTCGCCGGTAAGTCAGCCTGAATACTCGGCAATTGAATATTCGGTAAACGGCTTGGCTCTTGAATCGCGAGCTGTTGAACCGGCATGTGCAGCAATACCGCGAGTCCGGTACGTGTTTCCACACGTTGTTGTTCAATCTGGCTTAAGGTTGCCTGTTGGCTTTGAATCGCCTGTTCCACCTGGGTTAAATCCAGACCGGATACTGCGCCGGCACGATATTGCACTCGCACCAGATCATAGGTTTTTTGCGCGGTCGCCAGATTTTGCTGTACCACGCTATAACGTTCATTCAGATAAGCCAGTTGCCAATAGAGTTGCGCTGTGGTGCCGATCAGGCTCTGAGCAGTTGCCTGCAAGTCTTCTTCAGAGGCTAAGGCCTCCCAGCGCGCCGCTTCAGTCTGATTGGCCAGTTTGCCAAACAGATCCAGTTCATAGCTTAAGCCCGGATAGCCCAGTGAAAGACCCGTCGAAGCATTGCTGCCACCCTCCAGATCAAAACGCTGGCCCGTTGAAATTCGTGCATCACCGACACGGACACGGACGCCTTGCTGGCTTTGTGCCTGTCTGGCCTGAATGCGCGCCTGCTGTAAACTGATGCCAGCCACCGCCAGATCTGTATTCTGCGCCAGCACTTGATCGACCAAACTGTTCAATTGCGGATCTTTAAATAAGGTCCACCATTGATCTGCCAGAATGTCGGCATGGATCTGCTGACTTAAAACCTTATTATTTTGAAAGTTGCCCGGCATATTGATCGCAGGCTGCTCATAAGGTGTTTTTACCACTGCCGCACAACCGGTCAGCGAGCTTCCCAGCAACAGGGCACTGGCAAGCTTGGTTAAATTCATTTGCATATCAGGTTCCTTATTCGCGAGAAAGCGCATCGACTGGATTCAGACGAGCGGCATTACGTGCCGGGATAAAGCCAAACACAATCCCGATCAGGCTTGAGCAGACAAAGGCAGCCACAATCGAAGTGGTTGAATAGGCCATCTGGAAAGTACCGCCGGCAAAGTGGGTAATTAGCTGGCCAATCCCGAGCGAGAGCAGCACCCCCAAAATACCGCCTAAAATACACACCAGCACTGCTTCAATCAGGAACTGCTGCAAAATATCACTTTGACGTGCACCCACTGCCATCCGCACCCCAATTTCCTGAGTACGTTCAGTCACGGACACCAGCATGATATTCATCACCCCGATCCCGCCGACCACCAGTGAAATCACAGCAATCGCCGAAATTAAAAGCGTCATAGTCGCTGTGGTCTGCTGAATGGTTTCACGAATACTGTCGGCATTCTGGGTAAACACATCCTGCGCGCCATGGCGCTGTACCAACAGGTTTAAAATTGCATTTTCAGCCGCCGCACTTGGATATTCATCCTTAATCCGCACAATGATGCTGCGAACGTTAGATTGCCCCAGCATACGACTCATCACGGTAGAATACGGCAGGTAGACATTCAGGCTGTCATTATTGCCCATCATGCCTTTTTGTGCATCAATCACCCCGATAATCCGGCTCGGGACGCTACCGAGTAAAATCACCTGTCCCACCGGATTAGTACCATCTTTAAAGAAGGTATTTTTGGTATTGGTGTCAATGACAACATCTTGTGCCTGTTGCATGACGCTACTGCGGTCAAAGGGCTGACCGGACTGGAAAGTCATGCCACGCACATAAAAGAAATCTTCACTGACGCCGTTGACCGTGGTTGAAGCTTCGATTTCTTTATAACGGCCGGTGACACTGCTATTCACCGATGGGCTGACGCCATCGACATACGGTTGTTCAGCCAGCGCATCGGCATCGGCCGGAATCAGGGTTTTGGACTGTGAAGATCTGGAATTGTCCCCAAAGCCTCGACCCTGAAATACGGTAATGGTATTGGTCCCCAGACTACTGATATTTTCCAGAATCTGTTTTTGTGAGCCATTGCCCAGCGCGACCACCGAGACCACCGAAGCGATACCGATAATGATTCCGAGCATGGTCAGGAAAGTCCGCATGCGATGTGCATTCATGGCCAGCAAGGCCATACGAAAGGCTTCACCTAGACGGTCAACTGCAGAACGCCATGAAGAAATCTTCTTTTGTTCACTGCGGATTAGCGGCTGTTTTTCCAGATGCTCTTCGACTTCAGGAACATTGGGTTGGTCGGAAATGATATTGCCGTCTGAAATCTCGATAATACGCGTCGCATTTTTCGCTACATTATGATCATGCGTGACCAGAATGATGGTATGACCTTTGGCATTCAGTTCACGCAAAATACGCATCACTTCAATACCGCTGTTCTTATCCAATGCACCTGTCGGTTCATCGGCCAAAATCACGTCACCGCCATTCATCAGCGCACGGGCAATCGAAACCCGTTGCTGCTGACCACCAGAGAGCTGACTCGGACGGTTCAGGGTTTTTTCACCCAGCCCCAGATCGGTCAGAATCTTGACGGCTCGTGCATGCCGTTCAGATGAATCTGCACCAGCATAAATCGCAGGAACTTCGACATTGCCTGCTGCGTTTAAATCGCCCAGTAAATGATAACGCTGGAAAATAAAGCCGAAATATTCACGGCGTAATTGCGCGAGTTCATCCGCTTCCAGTTCGCGGGTTTCACGGCCTTTGACCTTGTAGCTACCGGTAGTTGGTTTGTCCAGACAACCCAGAATGTTCATCAGGGTTGATTTACCGGAACCGGACTGGCCGACAATCGCCACCAGTTCACCTGGATAAATCTCCAGATTCACCCCTTTTAAAATCTGGACCGTGCTTTCACCCGCAGGGAATTCACGAACCAGATTTTTCACCTCGAGGAGAGGCTGTTGTTGTGAATTCATGCTTACATTCTCATTGGGCCACGGCTATTGCCACCGCGTTTTGCTGCATCATTGGAGGTATCAGAACCATCGGCAATCACCACCTGATCACCACGTTTTAAACCTTTCAGCACTTGCGCAGTCGCGCGGTTATTCAAACCGATTAATACAGGGGTTGGTTTTGCAGTACCATCGGCTTGCAAGACACGAACCATGCCACGCTGTGCTTTACCTTGCTCAATCAGCGCAAGTTCTGCTTCAGACAGGTTTAGACGCGCTGGACGTTCAGCGGCAGGGCGGTTGCCTTGAGCCGATTCAGCTTCAGAACGTGATGCCGGGCCGCCTTCACCGCGAGAACCCTCACCACGAGCTTCACCACGATTGGCACGTGGCGGACGGTTTGAACCTTGAATGGCTGCAGCAGGAATGGTCAGTACATTTTTGGCTTCATCCAGCACGATATAAACTTGCGCCGTCATATCAATACGCAATTTTCCATCTTCATTCGGGACATCGAACAATGCGTTGTAATACACCGCAGAACTTGACGATGAGCTTGATGTATTGCTATCGGTATTAATTGAATTTGGCGCAGGCTCAACCTGACGCAGTTTAGCGTAAATCTTTTTCTCGTTATTACCTAAGGTGGTGAAATAAACCGTCTGACCTTCTTCAACTTTCATGACATCTGCTTCAGAAATTTCAGCTTTAATGGTCATGGTGTCGAGTTTGGCCAGTTTGACAATGGTCGGCGCACTCTGGTTGGCGTTTACAGTCTGACCTTCTTCGGTCACAATCGCCACAATTGTGCCATCCATCGGGGCCACAATCTGGGTATAGCCAAGATCTTCTTTGGCAGTCGCCAGCGTCAAACGTGACTGTTCAATCTGTGCATTGATGGCAGTAATATCCGCTTGTGCTGTTTTATAGTTCGCAAATGCAGATTCTAGCTCTGAGCGAGAAGTGGCATCCTGTGCATACATGGCTTTTTGACGGTTGTATTCAGCTTCAACTTTGGCCAAATTCGCCTGTCTTACTGCAAGTTGTGCCATCTGATTTTTAATGCTGGCTTCAGCGGTTTTTAAATCATTTTCCTGACGAACGGAGTCAATCCGCGCAATCAGCTGACCTTGCTTGACCTGATCGCCCAGTTCTACATACATTTTTCTGACCTGACCCGAAACCTGCGCCCCCACGCTGACCATCTTGGTCGCTTCCAGAATACCAGTTGCCAGTACAGAGCTTTCGATATCGCCTTGGGTGACTTCAGCCGTAATATATTGCGGAGGCTGTTCTTTGGGTTTGAGGAAGTACCACCCCGCAGCGATGAGCGCAATGGCAATCACGGCGGCCATAATCAATTTCGTCGGTTTTATTTTTGGCATGATCAATATCGGTTCAAAATCAGAGAATTGTGAACGATTATAAAAGCGAAATTAGGATAAATCGTGTATTTTTTTAAACTAATAGGAATGATTATTATTTTATTTTTCGAATTTTGACAAAGACTTAGTGAAATAGGGGCTTGCCACAGATACTGGAAATCGCCTGTAGTACCAGATGCTCCGGATTCTCATGTCCAAATCCTTTAATCGAGGCATCAATTCTTAATAATAACCCCGGCCAGGCCAGAAAAGTCTGCGGACTAAGACGGCGCAAGGCCTGTTGATATAACCCGACTTTGGTTTTCCAGATCCCGATTTGCAAGGCATTTTGCGGTTGTTCAAACAGCTGCATCAACAGACGCATTTCCTTGCTGAGACTCCATAAAATCAGGCTCATCGGTTCACCTGAAGCGACCAGATACTGAAAAATCTTGATCGACTGGGAAAGATTGCCTTGTAGCAGGGCATCGCTCAAATCATAGGTGCTATAACGTGACTGATCTTGTAAACATGCATATAAATGCTCCACCTGAATCACATCGATTTCAGCAAAGGTATCGCTGACCCGCATCAGGCTGTTCTTTGCCGCAAGCAGGTTGTGCTCATGATGTTGTTCCAGCCATTGCCAGGCATCATTGGCTAAACGAATGCCGAGTTTTTCAGCTTCAATACCCAGAATCTGCTGCCGGTCTTTCGGATAATTGGCCACCAGCGAAACATTGACGCCATTGGCATCAATGACCTGAAAAAAGCTGGTTTTTAGGCTACTCGCATCTTGCTTGGGCATCACCACTAATAGCAAATTATCGCTGTCTTGTTGTAAATAGCTTTTTAGCAGTTTAAGACTACTTGCATCTGGCTTGATATTGCCATGCACTTCAATCGCCAGCTGTGTTGAAAATAGCGACAGACTGTTCAGAGCATTAAAGACGGTTTTCCAGTCAGCGACCGAACTAATGTCATAGCGTTGACGTTCAATGTCCTGTTTTTGCCAGCTGCTGCGAAAGGCGTCAATTAAATTCTGTTCCAGCAAAGGCTCTTGACCATGCAATACCCAAGCACCGCGAGCTTCATCGACACGTTTCAGGGCTTGCAGATAATCAAGTTTCATAAGGTGGTCTTATTGAGCAGGTTGCGCTGGAGTATTTTGTTTGGCTAAGGGTAAGCGGTTCGATGAAATCTGACGCGCGATCTGTTGCGCCACATCATCAATAATGACCTGATTCAGATATTTTTGTTCCTGGTCATCGGTGTTGACTGTTTCAATATCATATTGATACGTACGTGTTGCCACCACAGTGCGTGGTTCAGTGATTGGATTGCCTTGTGCATCTTCAATCCGGAAAGTCACGTTTAAACGTAATAAGGTTTCAACCAGTTTACCGTTTAGTTCCAGACGGCGAGGGGTGTAATCCAGGACACGTAACACATAAGCATTGGGTGCATTACTCAGCTGTACACCTGCAGCACCGAGGTAAACCGCCAGTTTCTCTTGCAGTTCTTCAGTATTGGGCGGTAAAGACAGGTTCATGACAGAGTAAGCAACAGGTGCGGAACTCGGATTGGTCCCTTTCAGATGAAAACCACAGCCGACTAAGCCTGCACTCAGACCACAAGTTAAAACAATTGCTGCTAAACGTTTGCCCAAATGCATGTGTTGCCCTCTATGCTTCCCGAAGGGGAATATTCGAAATCCTGAACTGGATTGTAAAGTCAAAGCCCGTTGGCTGGCAACGGGCTTTGTTTGGGAATTTTGAAATCCTTCATAAAGTTCCTTCTCCCTTTGGGAGAAGGTTAGGATGAGGGTTTATATATTTACCTCTCCCTAACCCTCTCCTGAAAGGAGAGGGAATGTAAGGACTTAAACCACCAAATTCACTAATTTATTCGGTACCACAATTTCTTTCTTGGTTGGGCCAGTCAAGAATTGTTGAACTTCAGGCAATGCTTTGGCTTGAGCCAAAATATCATCTTTAGAAGCATCGACTGATACTTCTAACTTACCACGGAGTTTACCGTTGACTTGAACCACAATCGTTTGTGTATTACGTGTCAGCGCAGATTCATCTACCGCAGGGAATAAAGTTGAATTCAATTCAATGCCAAATTCGGCCAATAAAGTCTGGCTTAAATGCGGTGCAAATGGTGCAAGTAAAGTTAACAGCGTGGTAATCGATTCACGTGCAACCGCCACGTCATTGTCATCTTGGGCTTCAAATTTGTTGTTCGCGTTTAGAAGTTCCATCAATGCAGCAATGGCAGTGTTAAATGCATGACGACGTTCGATGTCATCACCGACTTTCTGGATGGTTTCGTGAGTTTTACGACGTAGGTCTTGCGCGGCCGTTGAAAGAGCAGTTTTGTCGATGCTGGCAGCAGTATTCGCTTTTTCAAGGAAACCTGTTGCTAAACGCCATACACGTTTCAGGAAGCGGTTTGCACCCTCAACACCGGCATCAGACCATTCCAGTGATTGATCTGGTGGTGCTGCGAACATCATGAACACGCGTGCCGTATCTGCGCCGTACTGGTCAATAATCGATTGCGGGTCGATACCGTTATTTTTCGATTTCGACATTTTTTCCTGACCGCCAACCACAACTTCTTGGCCATCTTCTTTATATTTGGCAGAAAGCACACGGCCTTTTTCGTCTTTTTCAAGTTCGATATCCGCAGGGTTAAACCAGGTTTTCTTGCCAGATTCAGCTTCACGATAGAAGGTATCTGCTAGCACCATACCTTGCGTTAACAAGTTAGTGAATGGTTCATTGCCTTGTACTACGCCTTCATCGCGCATCAATTTGTGGAAGAAACGCGCATATAACAAATGCAGAATCGCGTGTTCAACACCACCGATGTACTGGTTTACAGGCAACCAAGTTTGGCCAGCTTCTGGTTTTACCATGCCACCCGTAAAGTCGGGAGATGCATAACGTGCATAGTACCAAGATGATTCCACGAAGGTATCCAGCGTATCTGTTTCACGACGAGCATCGCCACCACAGCTTGGGCATGACGTTTTGTAGAATTCAGGCATTTTGTTCAACGGGTTACCTGAACCATCTGGAACAACGTCAGTCGGAAGAACCACAGGAAGCTGCTCTTCAGGTACTGGCACTTGACCACATGATGGACAGTTAATCATTGGAATTGGACAACCCCAATAACGCTGACGAGATACACCCCAGTCACGTAAACGGAATTGAACTTTAGAACTTGCCAGGCCTGTTGGTTCTAATTTAGCAAGAAATGCATCGTATGCACCCTGAAAATCTAAACCGTCAAATTCGCCTGAATTAACCAGTTTGCCTTCTTTAGAGCCGTACCATTCTTGCCATTGAGTCGCATCAAAGTCAGCATCATCTGCGCCTTTAGCATCAATCACTTGCTTGATGGTCAAGCTATATTTATTGGCAAATTCGAAGTCACGTTCATCATGTGATGGAACCGCCATCACTGCACCTGAACCATAAGACATCAATACATAGTTGGCGATCCAGACCGGAACTTCTTCGCCAGTCACAGGATGCTTCACAGAAAGACCGGTTGCCATGCCTTTCTTCTCGGCAGTCGCAAGATCCGCTTCTGCCACAGAACCCATACGGCATTCTTCAATGAATGCAGCCAATTCTGGGTTTGTTTCAGCCGCTTTCAGCGCCATCGGGTGTTCTGCTGCAACTGCAACATAGGTCACGCCCATCAAGGTATCGGCACGGGTAGTAAATACCGTTAAACCATCTGCATACACGTCAGGATTTGCTGAAGGGAAAGTGATGTCCATCCCTTGTGAGCGGCCAATCCAGTTACGCTGCATGGTCAACACTTGTTGTGGCCAGCCATCTTTAAGCGTGTCTAAATCGTCAAGTAACTCTTGCGCATAATCAGTGATGCGGAAGTAGTACATTGGAATATCACGCTTTTCTACCAATGCACCTGAACGCCAGCCACGACCATTTTCAACCTGTTCGTTGGCAAGAACAGTCTGATCGACCGGATCCCAATTCACGGTTGAAAGCTTACGGTAGATCAAGCCTTTTTTATAAAGCTGAACAAATAGCCATTGTCCCCAACGATAGTATTCAGGGGTACAGGTCGCAAATTCACGATCCCAATCTACGGCTAGACCGAGTTTTTTCAACTGGTCACGCATGTAAGCAATATTTTCAAATGTCCATTTTGCCGGTGCAACCTGGTGTGCAATCGCTGCGTTTTCAGCAGGCAGACCAAAAGCATCCCAACCCATCGGTTGCAGGACAGTTTCACCTTTTAAGCGATGGAAACGGCTGATCACGTCACCAATCGTATAGTTACGCACATGACCCATATGTAGCTTGCCACTTGGGTAAGGGAACATCGAGAGAATATAACGACGTGGACCTTCTACTTTGTCGGCAACTTTAAAGGCTTTGCGAGATTCCCAATCCTGTTGGACTTGAGGCTCAATCGCACTGGCTTGATATTCGGAATCAATGTGAGTAGTCATAAACGTATCAGTGAATTACGGTGAAAAAAGTCTGTTGCACAGCATAGCGCAAAATGTACCTAAAAGTGAATTTTGCGCCGGCATTTCCCGAAGAAAAAACACGCTGTTCTATATAGAGGTGTCTTATAAAGCAACTGCACGATTTTTAGATTGCTGCAAGGCTTCGTTGGCTTCACGTTGTTGCTGGTCCTGATTCGCAGGAACTTGAGGGGCTTGTTGCTGTTGTTCTTGAGGTGTGTTCTCGGTTTGAACTTCAGTTTCAGTAGTTCTAGATGATGCTGGTGCTGAATTTTTCCAGCCATAGGTATCCACTGTGGTGGCTTTTTTCGCAGATTTCGGTGGTGGTGTTTTCGTATAGTGCGTGGTGCCCTTGGTATCGACCCATTTATAATACTGGATTGCTGAAGCACTGCTGCTACAGATGCCTAGAGAAATTGCACAACTCAGACTTAAGGCAGTTAAAAAAGATATTTTCATTGTTTTTGAGCCTCTGTGTTCTAGCCATAAAATACTACAAAACATTGTAGTGATTTTCACAGTAAAAATAATGAATTTTTTATCCGCTCTATTCATGATTAAGAGTCGAACAGCTTCTGCATCTCGTTTGTAGAAGTGGTGAGCAAATTTTCAGACACAAAATTTATTGATAAACAACTTCACTTGATTTAATAAAAATTCATTCATTTTTTTTATATAAGACATACTAAAAATTTATAAAATTAAATATATAAGTTTATGAATTTTATTGGATTAAATATTATTAGATTAATTCTTTATTACTGTCTTTGCTCTAGATCGCTGTTAAAAACAGCAAATCAGGTGTTTTTAAGCGCATATTGCCTGTTTTTTAAACTTGACTTTAAAGCCTGAAAACACAAGAATGCTGCAATAGTTTTATATGCCTTAATCGATCACCCTTCGACTAAGTGTCATTTCATGCAGTGGGCGATTTCTCTAGCCGAGAAATTGAACAAAGCTAAGCAAAATATGTTTATCCCAACATGTTTTAGGTCTTGTATTGCTCGAACAGCCAAGAGATCAGATTTTTTTCCTATTGCTATGAAAACTATGAAATTTGTGTGCTATAACAGTGCAGACAGTTAACAAATGAAACACTGCAAATGCCTCCCATTTGTGCAGTGTCATAATATTAGGGTGAATCACGTTGGAACTTCTATCTGGTGGTGAAATGCTTGTTCGCGCATTAGCGGACGAAGGCGTTGAACATGTTTTTGGATACCCAGGCGGCGCAGTTCTTCATATTTATGATGCGCTATTTCAACAAGACAGAATCAATCATTATCTCGTACGTCACGAACAGGCTGCCGGTCACATGGCCGATGCTTACTCACGCGTGACAGGCAAGACCGGTGTTGTGCTAGTGACTTCAGGTCCGGGTGCAACCAACACGGTAACGCCAATTGCAACGGCCTATATGGACTCAATCCCGATGGTGATTTTGTCAGGTCAGGTTGCGAGTCATCTGATTGGTGAAGATGCATTTCAGGAAACCGATATGGTCGGTATTTCACGTCCTATCGTGAAACATAGCTTCCAGGTGCGTCATGCCAGCGAAATTCCTGCGATTATCAAGAAAGCCTTCTATATTGCGTCTTCAGGTCGTCCAGGTCCTGTAGTGATTGATATTCCAAAGGATGCGACCAATCCTGCAGAGAAATTTGCTTACGAATACCCAGAAAAAGTGAAGATGCGTTCGTATCAGCCACCGTTCCGTGGTCACTCAGGTCAAATTCGTAAAGCGATTGAAGAACTGATCCATGCTAAACGCCCAGTTATTTACTCAGGCGGTGGTGTGGTTCAAGGCAATGCTTCAGCACAATTGACAGAGCTTGCGCATCTATTGGGTTATCCAGTGACCAATACCTTGATGGGTCTTGGCGCATTCCCGGGTGATGATGAACAGTTCATCGGTATGTTGGGTATGCACGGTACTTATGAAGCTAACATGACCATGCACAATGCAGATGTAATTCTGTGTGTGGGTGCGCGTTTCGATGACCGTGTGACCAACAATCCTGCAAAATTCTGTCCAAATGCTAAAGTCATTCATATAGATATCGACCCAGCGACAATCTCAAAAACCATTATGGCGCACATTCCAATTGTCGGTGCTGTAGAGCCTGTACTGAATGAGATGTTGAACCAGTTGAAACAGCTTAATGTTTCTAAGCCAAATCCTGAAGCGATTGTGGCATGGTGGAAACAGATCAATGAATGGCGCAAGGTTCATGGCGGTCGTTTTGAAGCGGGTGTTGATGGCGTGATGAAGCCACAACAAGTGGTTCAGGCATTGGATAAAGTGACCAATGGCGAAGCGATCATTACTTCTGATGTCGGTCAGCATCAGATGTTTGGTGCGATGTATTACAAATACAAACGTCCACGTCAATGGATCAACTCAGGTGGTCTAGGCACCATGGGTGTAGGCTTGCCGTATGCAATGGCTGCGAAGCTTGCATACCCGGAACAGCAAGTGGTGTGTATCACCGGTGAAGCATCGATTCAGATGTGTATCCAGGAACTGTCGACCTGTAAGCAATATGGCCTGAATGTAAAAATCCTGTGCCTGAATAACCAGTCTTTAGGGATGGTGAAGCAGTGGCAAGATATGAACTATGAAGGACGTCATTCAAGTTCTTATGTAGATTCATTGCCTGATTTTGCCAAACTGATGGAAGCCTATGGTCATGTCGGTATTCAGATTAATCATGCCGATGAGCTAGAGTCGAAGCTTGCAGAAGCGATGGCGATTAACGACAAGTGCGTATTTATTAACGTTATGGTAGATCGTACCGAGCACGTTTATCCGATGTTGATTGCGGGTCAGTCGATGCAGGATATGTGGTTGGCTAAAGGGGAGCGCACGAAATGAGACATATTATCTCTGTACTCGTAGAAAACGAATCAGGCGCGCTTTCCCGTTTAGTGGGTTTGTTCTCACAGCGTGGCTACAATATCGAAACATTGAATGTTGCTCCGACTGAAGATCCAACGCTTTCACGTTTGACATTGACCACTTATGGTGATGATCACAAGATTGAGCAAATTACCAAACAGCTTAACAAGTTGGTTGAAGTGGTGAAAGTGGTTGACCTGTCTGAAGGTGCACATATTGAGCGTGAATTGATGCTGATTAAAGTCAAAGCATTGGGTTCATCGCGTGACGAAATCAAACGTACGGCAGATATTTTCCGTGGTCAGATTGTCGATGTAACACCAACGACCTATACCATTCAAATCGCGGGTACCACTGAAAAAGTGGATGCGTTTATTGATGCACTTGCAGAACACACGATTTTAGAAGTGGTTCGTTCAGGTGTATCAGGTATCGCACGCGGCGAAAAAGTACTCACCATCTAATTTAAATATTTCCTCATCCTAATAAGAAGGGGGTATCAGGCAATGTAAATACAAGGGTCATTGCCTGATTTAAACAGACAAACAAGCATTAAGCGGAGACAGCAATGCAAATTTTTTACGATAAAGACACTGACTTATCTATCATCCAATCTAAGAAAGTAGCGATCATTGGTTACGGTTCACAAGGTCACGCGCATGCGCTTAACCTGAAAGATTCTGGCGTTGATGTCACTGTAGGTTTACGTGCGAACTCTACTTCTTGGAAGAAAGCTGAAAATTCAGGTCTTAAAGTTGCTGAAGTTCCTGCTGCTGTAGCACAAGCTGACGTAGTGATGATTTTGACTCCAGATGAGTTCCAATCTCAACTTTACCGTGACGTAATTGAGCCAAACATCAAGCAAGGCGCTACTTTAGCATTTGCTCATGGTTTCTCGATTCTTTATAACCAAGTTGTTCCACGTGCTGACTTAGACGTAATCATGGTTGCACCTAAAGCTCCTGGTCACACCGTACGTTCTGAATACCAACGTGGTTCAGGTGTTCCTGACCTTATCGCGATTCACCAAGATGCTTCTGGTAATGCGCGTAACGTTGCTCTTTCTTACGCTTCAGGCGTAGGTGGCGGCCGTACAGGTATCATCGAAACTTCATTCCGTGAAGAAACTGAAACTGACCTTTTCGGTGAGCAAGCAGTTCTTTGTGGTGGTGCTGTTGAATTGGTTAAAATGGGCTTCGAAACTCTGGTTGAAGCGGGCTATGCTCCTGAAATGGCGTACTTCGAATGTCTACACGAACTTAAATTGATCGTTGACTTGATGTTCGAAGGCGGTATCGCGGACATGAACTACTCAGTGTCAAACAACGCTGAATACGGCGAATATGTAACGGGTACTGAAGTAATTAACGAACAGTCTCGTGAAGCAATGCGTAATGCACTTAAACGTATTCAATCTGGTGAATACGCGAAGATGTTCATTCAAGAAGGTGCGTTGAACTATCCATCTATGACTGCTCGTCGTCGTCAAAATGCGGCTCACGGTATCGAAGTAACGGGTAACAAGTTACGTGCGATGATGCCTTGGATCCAAGCGAACAAAATCGTAGATAAAGAGAAAAACTAATTTCTCGAATCAATTGATTTGAATGCGAAAACCCACTTAATTTGAGTGGGTTTTTTATTTCTATGTTTGCGTACCTTAAAAAATGGGAAAGCAGTGCTTTCCCATTTTTTCATATTTTGGATTCAAACAAAATCGTTGATAAATAGAAAAACTAATCTCTTAATTGGCTGATTTTTATGCTATAAAAGTCCTGCGAAAGCGGGGTTTTTTATTGGGGCGGATTCAAGCGGCAAGTGCAACAGTATAAAAACCAGCCATAACATCACTGGGCGTATACCATCCCAGTGTCTTTCTGGGGCGATTATT